>JAJUIC010000201.1 GCA_029265595.1 Flavobacteriaceae bacterium | reverse complement strand
CGAACAGGCTACACCCTGGATCCTCATGGAGCGGTGGGATATCTGGGGCTGATGGAATACCTAAACAAGCAGCCCACAGCCCGGGGAGTTTTTCTGGAGACGGCGCATCCTGTCAAGTTTCTGGAAACGGTTGAGGAGGTACTTAAGCATAAGGTGGAAATTCCTCAGGAGATTCAGGAGTTACAGCGCAAGGAAAAGCTGGCCGTTCCCATAGCGGATTATGAAGAACTAAAAAATTTTCTGATGGATTAAAACCTAAGGCGGTCTACTAGTTTAAAAAGGTACTGGAACCTGTTGCAGAGTCCCCGAAGCTTCTACCCGATTAGGCGAAGGTCTTTCCGTTATAACTTGGCTAAATCTGATTCATGCGCCGAACTTATATATAGAACAATTCATTCTAATCTATAGAATGTGACAGTAGCATTAGAAAACATTATTGGCCGGTATTTTCAGGGGAAGGAAGGCCTTTCCAGGCATGAGCTTGTTGGATTGATCAATAACGATTTTCCCACATGCTCGCAAAACACGATTAATATGTACCTCTCGAAGCTGAAAAAGGAAGGTAATATCATGCACCATCCCGGGGATTTTACAACGCTGAATGGACTTAAACCCTTTGAGTCCTTGATCTCTTATAGCCTCAAACACGCGTGCAACAGGATCAGATAAACCCGTCCGAAGACTTTGCTAGTAAAGCACAGAATATTTTTTCCTGTACTGCAGGGGCGTGCAACCGGCATTTTTTTTGAAGACATCACGAAAGGCTTTGGGGTCAGAATATCCCACTGCATACATAATTTCCTGAACAGTTTCCTCACCTTGTTCCAGTTGTTTTTTGGCAGCCTCCATCCGTACTTTCTGAATGTATTCTACCACCGTATAATGGGTGGCCTGTTTGAATTTCCGCTGGAAGGTACGCCTGGAATACGGATACCGCCCACACAGGTCTTCTATGACCAGTTTCTCTTCAAAATGCTGTTCAATATATTCCTGAGCTTCCTTTATAATATCGTCTCCGTGCTGTTTAAAACCCTCGAAAATAAGAAAGTTAGACTGATTATTGCGGTTCATTTCCACCTCAAAGTATTTGGCAGTCAGGATGGCAATCTCCCTTGAGGTATATTTCTGAACCAGATAAACCAGGAGGTTCCAGTAGGAATTCGCCCCGCCACTGGTATATATGCCGTTGTGATCGGTCAGGATTTTCCAGTCCACCAAATTGATTTCAGGAAACCTCCTTTTGAACTGATTGGAAGTCTGCCAGTGGGTAGAGCAATCCATGCCATTTAATAATCCCGTTTCTGCCAGCAAATATGCACCCACGCATAAACTGGCCATCTCCGTTCCCTGGCGATGCTGTTTCACCATCCATTGAATAAAATCCTGATTGTTTTCAATACAGGATTCCATGCTCCCGCTTGTGGGTGGGATGATGACAAGATCCGGAGTGACCTCATCCTCTAACAATATATCGGGTCTTATGGAATATACACCCCCATCCAGGCTAATTTCCTTTTCCGCCCCTGCCAGCTGAACATTGAAAAGGGGATCTTCTCCCCTGTCCTGTAAAAAGGAATTGACCTTCTCAAACATATATCGGGTATTCCCGATGGCGGCAATCAGGGCTTGACGAGTAACTAAAATTACAACCTCTTTCACAAATTCAAATTAAGAAAATTGGCACAATCCCCCTGTTATAATGACATTTTTATCTATCAAAGGTTGCGCGGTCGCGCCATACATTTGACTCCTGACATGATATTAGTAAGAATACCAATGGAACGCTATCAGAAATTATTTCAACAAGCACAGGAGTTGGTTGGAAAACACCCCGACGATATTGCTACGGTTTTACAGGAGGTCAGTAGCCAGCCGGGTAATAAAGCACTTTTTATTAACTGTGATACCGAAAGGGCGATCTACAACGGAAGCACCTATAGTTTTAACCTCGGTAATCCGGAGCTACTGAATTCACTGCTTGATAAACACCAGGTAAGATATCTGGTTTTAGTAGATGCTGTAACAGACCATCCTTCTAATGAGCTTTTTCCCTCGCCCGACCTGCACAGACCGCAGGAAGATTGGAATATTCACCTGTGGGAACATTATGGGGATTTCTATTTTAAAGATAACAAAACAAATAAAGACCTGGCGCGGCTGCGAGTGCTATATTACTCCCTGCTGCTATCCCAGCAGGATATGTTTAAAGTGCAGTACTTCGGCCATTCGCTGGTCAACATATTCGG
>JAJUIC010000018.1 GCA_029265595.1 Flavobacteriaceae bacterium | reverse complement strand
GGTTACAAGGATGGTATCCTCGACTTTCTGAAGGTATACCGTTCCTTTTTTTAAATCTTTAATGGTTCCGTTTATGGTTAAGCTGCTTTCTTTTTTAGAGCAGGCTGCTATAGCAATAAGGGTGATTATGAATAGACCGTACTTTTTCATGGCACTTGTGACTAAGGCGTTTTAAAAATTTAAGCTGTTTATACTCCGGATGCAATCTGCATTAATATGGCGCTGAGAATGGCTCCATATGTGCCAACTGCGTAACCGAAAACTGCCAGTAATACTCCAACCGTTGCAAGGGAAGGATGAAATGCCGCAGCGACTACTGGGGCTGAGGCGGCTCCTCCTACATTGGCCTGGCTTCCAACGGCAAGGAAGAAATACGGAGCCTTAATTAATTTTGCAACAATTATAAGCAAAATGAAGTGAATACTGATCCATACCAAACCAATCGCAATAAGACCTGGATTGTCAAAAACCATGGTGAGGTCCATCTTCATTCCAATGGTGGCCACAAGGATGTAGATAAAGACGCTTCCCAATTTACTGGCTCCAGCTCCTTCGTATTCCCTTGCTTTTGTAAAAGATAAAATAATCCCAATGACTGTTGCAATTGTGATCATCCAAAAGAAGGAAGAGGAAAAAGAGGATAAAGCAGATTTGGGATCATTTATGGCTTCAAAATTACTGGAAAGATAATAGGAAATTCCTTCGGCCCCCCAATGGGCAAATCCCACGGTACCGAATGCGATGGCCAGCATTACAATAAGATCATTGAGTGTAGTGATACGGGTGACACTTTCAGCATATGCGGAGACTTTTTCCTTCAGGGCTGTAATGGCTGAATTGTCTGCTTTTAACCACCGATCAATAGCATCAGATTTTCCTATTCCCATCAGGAGGACTGCCATCAAAATATTGGCAACAACAATATCCACCAGCACCATTCCTCCATAAAGGTCAGGATTGTATTCAAATATTTCGAGCATGGCGGCCTGGTTGGCACCACCCCCTATCCAACTTCCGGCTATGGTCGCTAACCCTCGCCATACTGCATCTGGTCCAACTCCTCCTACGGTTTCAGGTGAAAAAACGGAGATAATGAGAATGGCAATAGGTCCGCCGATAATAATTCCGACGGTCCCGGTGAAAAACATGATTAGAGCCTTAGGTCCTAAATTAAAGACTGCCTTCAAATCGACACTGAGCGTCATCAGCACAAGAGCGGCAGGTAAAAAGTACCGGCTGGCTACATGGTACAACTGAGAAACAGAATCCGATATCAGCCCCACGGAATTAAAAATTGCCGGTATGAGGTAACACATCAGCAGTGTGGGAACTATGGAGTAGAACTTCTTCCAGAAACCGGTTTTTCTGGAGGAGGTAAGAAAAACAAAACCAAGAGCCACCATAAGCAGCCCCAAAACAATTGCATCATTCGTAAAAACGGGAACGTCTTCCATAGGTATCAGATATCAGAAGGCCAAAGTACAATTTTTCTCGCACTCTGTTAAAGCTTTCCAAAGGAAGCTTATTCCAAATTAAAGAGCTTTTTTAAACTACGTGCCACTCCGTCTTCTTTGCCGTGGTAGGTAATTTCTTTAGCTATTTCGAGGATTTCTGGTTTGGCGTTTCCAACAGCTATTCCCATACCCACTGATTTCAACATTTCATAATCGTTGTAATTATCTCCGAAAGCGATGGCATCTTCCAGTTTTAAATGGTAATAATCATCCAACAGTTTCTGAATCGCTGTTAGCTTGGACACCCTTTTACTGGCTACTTCTAAATAGGTATCTTTAGACCGGTATAAGTGTAACTGGTCATCAAAATGATCAGAGAGGTACTGGAAGATGTGGTCAATCTCATTTTTTTCTCCCATGCACATAAGCTTATGAGCTCCTTTTTTAATGGGTCTCCAGGCTTCTAATACTTCCTTAGCAGGTCGTATCTCAGGGGTTACTTTCGTATTGTTTTCTTCACGTTTGGCCCAGAAATCATATTTCGGTACAAACCACTCGACTGAATTATAAAAGCTGATATGACTGTTCCTGGCGGAATTGAAATCCACCAGGTCCTCCAGGATGGGAAATGGGATTTCCTGTGAGAAAACTTCCTGGCCATCCACCAGAATAAGTCCGCCGTTATAACAAATCAGAGGCTGGTCTTCGATTTTAAGATCTTCCTGTAAATGGTGCATCGCCTGAGGCATCCTGGAAGAAATGAGAATAATAGGAACAGTTTTGGTCAGTTGATGAAAAACTTCCTGAGTAAGGGGTGAAATTTCTCGCTCGTGGTTCAACAGCGTTCCATCTATATCAGTAAAAATAATTTTATGAGAACTCATGGGAACATTAATGATATTGTAATACGGTAAATAGACTAATGACGGTTAATTTTCCTTGGTGGTACTGCGGGACAGCTTGCCAATGAAATCGGTAATTACCGGAACAAGTTCCGGATGAAGGGGGCGGGAAGGCTCATTATAGGATTTTTGGTTTTCTAATGGATCGTCTCCCACTTTTGTAAGGATGTGGTTCATATCTTCTATTTCCACCAGCGTGGCAGCCGGGACTGCTTGTTTTAGAAGTTGGCCCTCCCTCAGATCAACCTGGAGATCCCGTGTTCCGCCAATTATCAATATGGGCACTTCCAGGTTTTGAAGCTCTTTTGCAGGATCATACTTCATCCAGGAGAGCATGAAAGCCTGAATTTGAGGGCGAAAAATGGATGCCAGGTAAGGGTTGAAATCTGTTACCTGTCCATTCTGGCGCAATTTGGAAAATGCGTCTCTGGCACTTTCATCCAATCCGGGCATCTGGATTTTGAGCTGGTTTATGATAATGGAATCAATGGGTTGCCCAGCTCCTGCTATGGAGATAAAAGCATCTGCATGGCCCCTTCCGGCTATCATGGCTACCAGAGATCCTTGGCTATGGCCGATTATAAGGAGGTTGTTATGCGGGACGTTTTCATTTAAATAGGAAATGACTGCCTGGGCATCCGTTACAAAATCATCAAACCGCATCTCTTCCTCCGTTATACTGAGGCGCTGCATGGCAGCAATGCGTTTATCGAACCTGAAACTGGCAATTCCTTCCTGGCCCAGCGCCTGAGCGAGTTTTTTCAGGGAGTCGTTTCTTAAAAAAGGTTGGTTTCCATCGCGATCCGTGGGGCCGGAGCCTTGAATAAGGAGCACCAGGTCAGGGTTTTCTGTTTCCTCTGGAAGGAGTAAAGTACCCGTGACAAATTCATTTACGTTTACCTCAGACTCGGAGAAAGGTGTTTGTGCATGGGAAGCCGCGCTCAAAAGCAGAAGCAGGCTCCAGAGTTTAAGCCTGGTTCTTCTTATGATAGAAATTAATGGTGTTTTGTGCATTCTCTGGTTGTTGTGTGCCAATAAGAAATTTTTTCCCTTCATTAGTAACGATCTGGATTCCCACGTTCCCTGCCACATTATAAGCTTTTGAACGCATGCCCAGGGTCCTAAGCCCCCAGCCGCCGTATTCTTTTAAGGGACTATAGCTTCTGATATAGCACTCAGAAATTTCATCCCAGGCGAAAGTTTTTCTGGTAAATCCCAGTGGCCGAAAATACGTAGAAATTCCCTTATCATCAATACGGGTATCCAGTCGAATAAATAGGAGGGTGAATACAATGGGGATGGTGATAAGCAGACTGATCACCGAAGTAGTTACGGTAGTTTCCTCTGGACTATCCTCAGAAGCGTAATAGGCGGTCCCTATAACGATTACAATGATGGCTAAGGCCAACATTATGACCCACCATTGCTTAAAGAATTGCTTTTCTTCAAAAATCTCCATCCTGTAAATTTTTTGTCTAATCAATATACGAAAATTCTAATTGGGTCCACTTTTGAATCCTACCAGAAATTCCATTTGATTACCTTTGCAAAAATTTTTGAGTCTGTTGTCATGAGAGCAATTATATTGTTGGTTTTGCTATTTACTAGTGCTACTATGTCAGCCGAAGATTGGGGGAGAACCGGCCACCGGGTAACGGGTGAGATTGCGCAGCAACATCTTTCAAAGAAGGCCAAACGAGCGGTGAAGAAAATCTTAAGAGGAAAAAGTCTGGCATTTGTGTCAACTTATGGAGATGACATTAAAAGTGATGCCACCTACAGGCAGTACGGGCCGTGGCATTATGTAAACCTGGATCCGGATCAGCAAGAGTATGTAGCTTCAAATGCGGCCCCCGAAGGAGATATCATCCAGGGGATCGAGAAAAGTATGGAAGCCCTGAAAGATCCCTCTACTTCAGTAGAAGATCAGGAGTTTTACCTCAAGATGTTGGTCCACCTGGTAGGGGACCTTCATCAGCCTCTGCATGCAGGAAGGGCTGAAGATAAAGGGGGAAATGATCTCCAGGTTCGGTGGTTCAATCAGGGTACTAATATTCACAGGGTTTGGGATAGTCATATGATTGATGATTTCCAGATGAGTTACACGGAACTCGCTGCAAACTCAGCACCCTTGTCGAAAGCAGAAGAAAGGGAAATAGCCAAGGGCGACGTATTGGACTGGTTATATGAATCAAAGGCCCTCAGTGATGAGGTCTATGCTTCAGTGGAAATAGGAGAGAAGCTCGGTTATAGCTATTCCTATGAATGGTTTGGGGTGGTTCGGGAGCAACTTCAGAAAGGCGGAATAAGACTCGCGAAGTTACTCAATGAAATATATCAGTAGATTTTAAGTTACGCTTTTGAATCAATAGGTGGAGGGGGGTACACATCCGACCAATCCCAGCCGGCACTTTTAAGAGAAGCGGTTACAGCGTGATCTAAATCTGTGGATGCAGGTACTTTGAATTTCTTCCGGTGCCAATGTTGTCGCAGTGCCTTTAGTTGTTCCTGGTCCGTATCGTATTGCTCTTTGCTTTGGATTCCCATCTCCATATAAATTGCTATTGCATTTTGAAGACTTTTAATAACTGCCAGTTGTGAAGATTCGGGTTGACAATCTTCCTGTAGTTTCAGCAATACCTCATAGAGGGATGCGACCTGAACTTCCACGGAATATTTCCGGTCCGTGGTAAGGAAATAATGTACGACGGGGTAATAACCGTAACTGCTGGCATTCTGTATGATCAGCTGCCGAAGATCCGAGGAGTGATTCAATAAAGGATTCAAATCAGCATTGCTAGTGTAAAAGCGGTAAAGACTTAGGGGGTCTTTTCCCATACTGGATATAAAAAATGCTAATTGTTTCTTTTGCAGCACCGCATTAATGACGTTCAACAGATATGTCATTGCGACGGTCAATAATATAAAGCCTGTAAAGGACAAAAGCCCAGTTAGTATCTTACTCAGGTTATTCCCCGGTTCAAAATCACCCATTCCGAGGGTGGAGATGGTATAGCAGGTAAAGTAGAATCGCTCGAGCAAATTGGCCGGTTCTTTAGTGGTTGAGGCTACTACCATCGTATCGCTGCTCATATAGATCAAAAAGCAACCCGCCAAAAGCATGAACAGCCACAGGGCGGTGGACAGGATAATGTGTAATAGGCCGGAGACAGGAATCAGAGAACTCCGGGAATTTGATAAGATCCAGGTGGAGAGCATTTTGTTGGCACCCCCTGAAATCTTCCAGAAGCCGTTTCCCGAGAGCGTAGTGAAAAGGAAATCCACGAAGGTGAGGATGACAATACCGATGCCCAAGAATAACCATAAAATCTGCATAACGTAAAAGTAAGGTCTGGAACTGAGAACTTCTCTTCAGGAAATTATAAAATATTATTGCTTGAAGGGGTTGATGGGTCCCTTGTAGAAATTTTCGTAACTTTTAATCGTGTTTTTAATTAAACTAGGATGAAGATCGAATTTCTTGGCACCCGAGGGAAAATAAAACCTTCAGCACCCGGGTATAAAAATCATACGGGAATTCTCATAGACGATCAATTGCTCTTTGACGTGGGGGAAGAGGAGTTCCTTGAATTTCCCCATCAGGTAATTTTTTTTACCCACTATCATCCGGACCACGCTTTTTTTATTTCTGCTGGTGAATCTTTTGAAGTTGCTACCCCTCACTATGGTCCGGAGTCCCATCCCTTGTTGCCGCATGTAAGGATTTTCGATAGCTCCCTGAAGTGGGGGGATTATCGCATTACTTCCTTTCCAGTGATACACGCTCTGAACCTACAATCCCTGGGTTATGTTATTGAGAAAGATGGTAAAAGGGTTATGCTTACGGGAGATGTAGCGTGGATTGAAAAAGGAGTTTTGGACAAGCTGCCGTCAATGGACCTGGTATGCACAGAAGCGTCCTTTATCAACAAGGGCGGCCGAATCAATCGAATGGATGGAAAAATTTATGGACATACTGGTATTCCTGATTTGATCCGGATCCTTTCCAAGGTTACAAGGCGTATTGCCTTTGCGCATTACGGAGAATGGTTTTTCTCCTTCCATCCCAATGGCCCCCAGATGATTAAGGAGATGGCCACTCCCGGGATGGAACTCATTCCAGCAAAAGACGGAACAATGGTCCGCCTCTAGAAGTAGTAGGATAAGGAATGATTGGTTTTGTCAGCTGCGGGAGACGATTTCTAATATTTAATTTTATATTGCTTTTTAAATAGATTTCTTACCTCTTACAAACATATCATATGAGCCGAATTCGTCTAATTCCTGTTGTATTGCTGCTTGTTATGGGTTTGAGCTGCAAGAATAATACTCAAAATGACTCAGAATCTCGAAGAAATGAAAGGGATCAATCTCTGGAAAATGCGAGCCAGGAGATACAGCCAGGGGAAAAACCTCAGGACCGCCTTTTAAGTGATTTAATCCAGGTTGAAACGCCTCAGGAGGGTGATAAAATCAGTTTCCCACTGCACATCAAAGGAAGAGCAAGGGGTATGTGGTTTTTTGAAGGGGATTTTCCCGTATACCTGATAAGTGAAGAAGGAGAAGAGCTTGCTGTCGCTATTGCAGTGGCCCAGGGAGACTGGATGACTACCCATTGGGTCCCCTTTACGGCTACTCTGGAGTATGAACTTCAGCAAGGGGGAGAAGGTTATCTTGTTTTTGAAAAATCCAATCCGTCGGATAACCGGGAACTTGATCGGGAACTGCGAATTTCGGTGTCGTTCTGAGCCGGGTGAGCTTTTCCCTTGAGGTACTGCCTTGAGCGGATAAAGCTGTGAGTTAAAGTATTGATAATTGCCCGGGTAGGTCGATTTGCTTTGGAGCTTTTACTTATCTTCAACCAAAACAAATTGATTGGGGTTTATGGCAGTCATTGGTGCTTTTATTAAAGGTTTGATTAATCTGCGGGACGCGGTTGTTTCGGAACCTGAACCTGAGAAGGAACAGGAAAAAGTTTTACGGCAACTTCTACAGAAAGCTAAGGATACCGCTTTTGGCAGGCATTATGGGTTTCAGGAAATTCTGGATTCGGAAGACATTCGAAAGGCATTCGCCTCTAAAGTTCCTTATTTCGATTACAATCAGATACACCAGCAGTGGTGGTATCGGCTGCACCAGGGAGAGGAAAATATTACCTGGCCCGGGAAACCACCTTACTTCGCCCTGAGTTCTGGTACCACAGGCAAATCCAGTAAACGGATTCCGGTTACTGAAGAAATGGTGGATGCCATTCGGCAGACCGCTATCAAACAAGTAGGAGCCTTAGCCAATTATGATCTTCCTGCAGATTTTTTCGAAAAGGAAATCATGATGCTGGGCAGTTCTACCGATCTGCATCAGGTGGAAGATCACCAGGAGGGAGAAATTAGTGGTATTAGTGCCAGCAATATTCCCTTTTGGTTTCGTGGGTTTTATAAACCGGGTCAGGAAATTGCTCAAATTGAGGATTGGGACGAGCGAATTTTAGCCATAGCCAAGCGAGCCCGGGAATGGGATATTGGGGCTATTACCGGAATCCCAACCTGGACGGAACTGATGATCAAAAAGGTGATTGAATACAACAATGCCAGGACTATTCACGACATCTGGCCAAATTTAGCCGTATATTCTTCAGGTGGGGTGGCCTTTGATACCTATGAGAAAAGTTTCAATGAGCTGGTGGCTCGCCCGCTGGTCATTATTGATACCTATTTGGCTTCTGAGGGCTTTATGGCCTTCCAGGAGAGACCCGAGACCCGTTCCATGAGACTGGTGACTGATAACGGGATTTATTTTGAGTTTGTGCCCTTTAAAGAGGAGTATATTGAAGAAGATGGGTCCCTGGTTGCTGATGCACCACTTGTTGAACTTGGGGATGTAAAGGAAGGGGAAGATTATGTTCTTATTATAAGTACAGTAGCCGGATTATGGCGCTATATGATTGGGGACACTGTTATGTTTACGGATGCCGAACGCAAGGAAATTAAAATTACGGGTCGAACCAAGTTCTTTCTTAATGTTGTGGGAGAACAGCTATCCGTGAATAAGATGAATCAGGCCGTAAAAGAATTAGAAGATCAGTTTTCCATCGCGATTCCGGAGTTCACCCTGGCAGTGGTAAAAGATCAGGAAGGTTTTGTCCATAAGTGGTATCTGGGCATGCAAGGCAAGGCCGATGATAGCCAGCTCGCACATGCTTTGGACAAGAATCTGCAGGAAGCAAATAAGGCTTATAGATCTGCCCGCGAAAAGGCCCTCAAGGGGGTGGAGGTGGTGAGCCTTGACCCGGAAGTTTTCTATGACTGGAATGCCAAGAATAAGAAAAAAGGAGGCCAGGTAAAAATGGAAAAGGTGCTACAAGATGAAAAATATGAAGCCTGGGAAGAATTCCTCAGAGCGCGCTAAGGCCTCAATACATAAAGCCAGACACCCGGTTCGTCTTCTAAATAAGGAGCTAGTGGCGTAATATAAAAGTGCGGTAACTTAACCTTCCTCAAGGGCGGTTTCGGCAGAATCTTCCTCCAGCTCATTCACCAGATTAACGATTTCTTCGGGGGAGAGGTACAAGCGCTTTATCCTATTTTTATAGCTTTCGGAGAGGTCGGTATTGTTGAGAATAAAGTCTTTTGTTTTGAGGATATAATCTCCCATTCCCTGATTCACGGCGTAAACATCTGCCCTTCGTTCCGCTTTCATAATATATTTATTGGAGGTGACATAGCGCAGACCGAAAATCACCAGTCCCATTCCCGAGCGATCCCGGTAATCCATTACGTGTCCCAGTTCATGGCCGAGCCAACCAACCAGTACATCAGAGGGGATATCCCGTACCGAAAAATCCTTTCCTTCGATATTGACCTGGCTGCTGATGAAGATGTAGTAATTGCGGTTGTTTTTTCCCTTGAAGACATTGGAAAAAGCGGGTTGAGCCTGCATAAAAGACTTGCTGATATCATTTTTGAAGCGGAATTCGATTCCTACTTCTTCCAGTTCCGGGAAATAAGCCAGAGCGCGTTTGGCCTCCTCAAAGATTTCCACAGGGATTATTTTATTGCCTTGGTACGTTATAGTCTGTTCTTCCATTGAAAACTTTTGCCCACACCCCGATGCCAACACAAAAAGAAGAGACAAAATCGAGGCGGAAAAAAACTTTTTATGCAATGTAATGGATTTTAACTCCAATAGAACTTAATCAGAAGTTAAACAACTAGTTTGGAGTTCAACTAGTTGCAAAATGCAAGCCATTTTCTATATCATTCAACCGAAATTTTCTGTAACATCTTAATTTCATCTCTCAGACGTGCGGCTGCCATAAAATCCAGTTCTTTGGCCGCAGCTTCCATGGCCTTCCGCTTCTCTCGAATTTTTTTATCCAATTGTTCTTTGGAATAGGTGTTGGCCTCCTTTTCCGCGGCTTTAAGATCGAGGGTGACTTCTTCCTCGTAGGGTTCAACAGCTTTCCGGGCAAAAGTATTTTCAAAAGATTTTTTGAGCGCCTGCGGAGTAATGCCATGTTCCTGGTTGTACTTGAGTTGCTTTTCTCGTCGGTAGGTAGTCTCGTCGATTGTTTTCTGCATACTGTCAGTAATTTTATCAGCATACATAATGGCTTTTCCTTCCAGGTGTCTGGCCGCTCTACCTACCGTCTGGGTCAGGGATCTGGCGCTTCGAAGGAATCCTTCTTTATCTGCATCCAAGATGGCTACCAGGGAAACTTCTGGCAAATCCAGTCCCTCTCGCAGAAGGTTTACTCCTACAAGGACATCGAAGATCCCTTTTCGAAGGTCCTGCATAATTTCTACTCGTTCCAAGGTATCTATATCACTGTGAATGTAGCGGCATCGCACATCTATACGGGAAAGATATTTAGTGAGTTCTTCTGCCATGCGTTTTGTAAGAGTAGTTACCAGTACTCGTTGGTCCTTTTCAACCCGAATTTGAATCTCCTCAATCAAGTCGTCAATTTGATTCTGGCTCGGACGCACCTCGATAACCGGATCCAAAAGACCTGTTGGTCTGATCACTTGTTCCACATAGGTTCCCTCACTTTGCCTGAGTTCATAGTCAGCCGGAGTTGCACTTACGTATACCACCTGATTTTGAAGGGCTTCGAATTCTTCAAATTTAAGCGGGCGGTTGTCCATGGCTGCAGGTAGACGGAAACCGTAATCTACCAGGGTTTCCTTTCTGGAGCGGTCTCCCCCGTACATCGCATGAACTTGGGGTATGGTGGCATGACTCTCGTCCACCATCATAAGATAATCTTCTGGGAAATAATCCAGTAAACAGAAAGGTCGTGTTCCCGGCTCCCGTCCATCCAGGTAACGAGAATAATTTTCAATACCGGAACAGTACCCCAGTTCCCGAATCATTTCCAGATCAAAGTTCGTGCGTTCATCCAGGCGTTTTGCTTCCAAATGTTTACCGATTTCCTGGAAGTAACTCACTTGTTTGACCAGGTCATCCTGAATGTCTTTGATGGCGTTTTGAAGTACATCAGGAGAAGTTACAAACATGTTGGCCGGATAAATGGTCAGTCGATCATATTTTTCAAGAATTTCATTGGTTGCAGGATCAAAAGCTTCGATTTCTTCAATCTCATCTCCGAAGAAATGCACCCGGAAAGCATGGTCTGCATAGCTCGGAAAGATGTCAACCGTATCTCCTTTGATTCTGAAATTACCATGAAGAAACTCCATTTCAGTTCGCGAATAAAGACTCTGTACCAGTTTGTGAAGGAGCTTGGTGCGAGAGATTAGCATATCGCGCTCCAGGGAGATCACATTCTTTTTAAATTCCACCGGATTCCCGATTCCATAGAGGCAGGAAACAGAGGCTACTACCAGTACATCCCTTCTTCCGGATAAAAGGGAAGAGGTGGTGCTCAGTCTGAGTTTTTCTATTTCATCATTAATGGATAGGTCTTTCTCAATATAGGTCCCGGTTGTAGGTATAAAGGCTTCAGGCTGATAATAATCATAATAGCTGACGAAATATTCTACGGCATTATCCGGAAAAAACTGTTTAAACTCTGAATAAAGCTGGGCGGCCAGGGTTTTATTGTGGGCCAATACCAGTGTCGGCCGTTGTACCTTTTCAATTACATTGGCCATTGTAAAGGTTTTTCCTGAACCGGTAACCCCCAGCAGGGTCTGGTATTTTTCATTGTTCTCAATCCCGCTAACCAGTTGTCTGATCGCTTCGGGTTGGTCACCTGTAGGTTTGAACTCTGACTGAACTCTGAATTTCATACTAATTCGAATAAGGCGGTAAAATTACGCAATAATCTCTCGCTCATCAAATTATGACTGGATGAGGTGAGTTGTTAGACCTCCATGCGACGACCTGTTATTCAGAATGTTGATCTTCTATTGGAAGAACTTTAAAAAGGCGATCTGACCTGAAACTATAGATCTCTTTTTTTCAACAGCCAGTATGACAGATAAACGAAAATACAGGTCCATAGCATTACGATCAGGAGCTGATACCAGTGAATCCCGTAGTCTTTTTGCAGTTCTGACCCCAGTTGGTTGGCGGCTGTCTGTACCACATTAAGACGTGAGAAAGGCTCTATCACGAGACTCGACATCGACTCTAATGGGAGAAACTGAACAATATTTTCAGCCACATCCCTTCCTCTGAAGAACCTGAATTCCATTAGGCCGTAAATGATGCCTTCGATTATCCACCAGATAAAGAGAAATCCCAGGGCAAAAGCGGATCGTTTAATAAGGATTCCCAAAAACATACAGAATGAAAAGAATCCTGTCAATTTGATAAAATACGCAAATAGATACTCCAGGTCAGAAAAAATAATGGACAGTTCAGTGTAATCTGAGAAACTCAGTCCCAGAATCATGGTGACAATAAAAAGAAATAAGGTGGAAACCAGTGAAAACACCAGAACGGTCAGAAACTTGGAGCTGATAAATTCTTTTTTGCTCAGGCCATCAATGAGGTTCTGTTTTAGGGTTCGGTTGCTGTATTCATTGGCCATCATGGATACAATGACGATGGCTAGGAACAATTTCAGTAAGGCAGCTATATACGCATTGAAATGCCAGATATAGGGGAAGTTGAAAATCCCTTGATCTGCTAATCGGAAATTGACGTTGCCGATATTAAATTCTATGGATGCAATCAGGGCGATGAAAGTGATTAGAATGAAATACGCGGCTATCAGTATTCTGGTGGATTTACTGTAGCGTAGTTTATGGAATTCTATTGCGAGTAAACGAGACATCTAAGCAGGGATTTGATTGGTGAGTTGTATGAATTGTTCTTCAAGGCTTTCTTTGCGTTTGATCAGGTGGGACAACACCAGTCCGTTTTCAAAAAGGTACGCATTAAGCTCATCTGCTTCCATGGGTTGTGTCAAAAGCGCTGTGAGGCTACCATTATGTAAGCTGATTTTTCCAAAGGAGGGATGGTTTGAAAGCAGAGCCTGAAGTCTCGTAAGATCGGAGGCGCGTAATTCGAAGAATCCGTGACTCGCGTTCATCTGGTCCACAGGGCCGCTGTATAGCATCTCTCCCTTACGAATGATAACAACGTGCGAACAAACCTTCTCTACCTCGTCAAGTAGGTGAGATGCCAGAAGAATGGTAGTTCCCATACCTGCGATTTGGGTGATAATTTCCCGTATTTGACGGATTCCCTGTGGATCCAATCCATTGGTGGGTTCATCCAGGATGAGAATTTCCGGATCGTTAAGTAGCGCAGAAGCAATAGCTAGACGCTGTTTCATACCCAGGGAAAAAGTACGGAACTTACTGTCTTTCCGATCCAGGAGCCCTACAAGGGCTAATTTCTCCTCTATTTTTTCGGTAGACACTTTTTTAATGCGGCACACCAGGGCTAAATTCTGTTGTGCCGTCATATAGGGATAAAAATTAGGTCGTTCAATGATCGCTCCTACCTTTTTCAACGCGTCGTGGGTGGATCGGGTGCCATCAAACCACTGGAAATCCCCACTAGTTTTATTCACGACATTTAAGACGATTCCCAGGGTGGTTGATTTACCACTTCCGTTCGGGCCCAAAAGCCCATACACATTGCCTTTTTCAATAGAAAAACTTAGATCCTTAACCGCTGTGATAGGACCGTACTGTTTGGTAAGATTGTTAATTTTTAGTATAGTATCCAATGCAGACTTGTTTTATCCATGTGACGGTCAAGAAGGCAATTTGTTACAGCCAGTCTGTAAAAGAAGTATTATTTTTGAACAAAAAGCCAGAGAATGCAAGAAAAATTAATGTCCAAAAAAAAACCGGCATTTCCTGTCAATGAGCGGTTACACCGGTATTTGGCAAAATATAATCGGAACACGAAGATCCCGGTATTTTATGAAGATCTTCTGCGTTTCTCAGGCTCGATCGTGGTGTACGACCAGCACGATCAGGACACGCTATGGGTTCGGTGTTACTATGCGGACCACGAACGAAAGGATATTGACACCAGTTTAAAGAAGGTTTATACGATTCTTCATTCTGACGGAAGTGAGGATTCACTGGAGTTTCTAAATGTCGACGCTATTGATTACTGTACCTTCGGTAATTCCAAACCGTTTCGGGTAAAGATCCGGAATGTACTCAATGATAGCGTCACCTATTTCTACGTGAAAAAAGCTGATGCATCCCGGATCTACGGCCTGGAATTCGAACACATTCTTTCCCCTCACCGGATTAATTTTCTTGTATATCGCGATACCCTTATCGAGGAACATATTGCAGGAATACCGGGAGACGTGTTTATCGAAGAAGAACTTCCCGGTTGTGATGACAGAGCCATGACTCAAATTGCCAAGCAGTTCGTTAAGTTTAATGAACGCTGCACGATACGCCTTTTAGGAGATATGCGGTCCTATAACTATGTAATTATTCCAACGCACGATTTTGATCATGTCGAATATCAGATTCGAGCGATTGATTTTGATCAGCAGTGTTATGAGGGAAAACTGAAGGTTTATCGCCCTCAATTTTTTAAGGAGAACTTTAAGATGGTGAAGCTCGTGGCAGATCGTCTGCAGGAATCCTCCATTGAACAATACCGTAAAGAAGAACGTTCGATGATTGCAAAGCGAATCATCAATTCTCAAACCCGGTACAAGGAGTTAATCCGATGCATTATCAACGATGAAATTTCCTCCCTGGACAACGTGAAGCAATTGCGAAAAGAACTCCATGAATTTTCAGGGGACATGAAATTCAAACGGTCCCGCAATATGGGGCAAATATTACGTACAGCCCTGGAATTTGTGAAGCGGAATTACGAGGATGTAAGCATGAAACGAATTCTGCAGGAAAGCAGGTAAGTCTTTGGTTCAGAGTATCTCTCCACTTTACGGAAATCCTTTTCATGGCCTGCTGAACCTTTTTTAATATTACACGCTTTAACTCAGGCCTTGTAAGAATTACGGACTTTGCGATACTTCCGGGAGTTTTCGGGCTTTAGGAAATCTAAAAAGATTTTTTACCTAAAGTTTCGTTAATAATGATTATTTTGCGCTGATGAAACAATGGTTTAACCTGCATGAAGAACAACTACTTCACGTTTTTATTATGCCTCTGCACCATCTTTACAGCCCTGGCCCAGGAAAGCAGGTTATCAAAGTTGGACAGCTTAGCCTATTTGGAGGATTTACTCCAACGTTCCCTCAATCAATATGACTTTAATTCTACTATAGAGAATTCTGCTCGGTTGATCCAGCTTGCAGGGGAACTGGATGATATGGCCTATCTCTACCGGGGATATCGGATGTTGGGTATAACTTATGAGCAGCTTGAGGACAAAGCCCGTGCACGGGTAAATTATGAGAAGGCCCTGGAATATGCCATCAGGAGTGAGAATGATACGCTGCTGATGGGCGCCTATAATAATTTAGGAAATATTTTTTCTGAAGACCCCGAACAAGTGGCCCTGGGTCTGGAGTATTATGAGAGGGCCATTGAATACGGCTTGAAAATTCAGGATTCGGCCAATGTTCTGACTCCTGTAATCAATATTGGTTGGACCTACCTGGATAATGGGGATTATCAAAAAGCACTGCCCTATCTGGAGAGAGGGCGGGACCTGCTGGATGCCAACTTTAGTAAGGAGCCTTATGCCAATCTCACAGCCTTATTCGGTATTTATTATAGAGCAACTGGCGATATGCAGCGCTCTCAGGATTATTTTTTGGAAGCCATACGTCAATCCGAACAAGACTCCCTTCTGATCCCGGCTTACTTCGCTTTCCGGGAATATTCAGATCTGCTCTATGAGATTGGACGATATGAAGAGGCGTACCTGGCACTTGAGAAGCATCAGGAGTACAAAAGTATGTTGCAGTCCAATGAGAAGATTCGGCAGATGGAGGCTGCCTACGCGCGCTTTGGTACTATGGAGTCTAACCGGATGCTGGAGATGGCTCAGAAGGAACAGGCCTTTAAGGATGAGGTATTAAAAAAGACTCGGGAAGTTTCCATGATCCTGGTAATTTCTGTAGCGGTACTCTCGGTTTTTCTTATGTTGCTGGTACGAAGCAATTCCATTCGAAAGAGATTAATAGGGCAGCTTAAAGATAAAAATGACCAGCTTTATAAATCAAAAGAAGAGGCCGAACGTCTTTCCATAATGAAGACGCGTTTCTTTTCCACGGTAAGTCATGAACTGAGAACTCCTCTGTACGGAGTGGTAGGCCTGACTTCTCTTATGCTGGAGGACAATAAAGATGAAAAGCAGGTGGAAGATCTTAAAAGCCTGAAGTTTTCTGCAGATTACCTGTTGGCACTAATCAATGATGTGCTGCAAATGAATAAGATGGAATCCCAACTGGTGAAACTGGAGGACATTCCATTTGATCTGAGAGATTTGCTTCAGGGAATCATTAAGTCTTTTGAATTTGCCAGAAACCAAAACAGCAACGAGATTGAGCTGGTGGTGGATGAACGAATACCCAAGATTCTGATTGGGGATTCCATCCGGATGTCTCAGATTCTGATGAATTTACTGGGGAATGCGCTTAAATTTACAGAACGCGGCAAGGTGTGGATTAAGGCGGACGTGGTCCGGTCCAATAAAGAACACTGCAGTATTCAATTTGAAGTGGGAGATACCGGGTTGGGAATACCTCAAAATAAACAAAAGGAAATTTTCGAGGAATTCTCCCAGCTCAATGCCAATAATTTTAATTACCAGGGTACGGGGTTGGGCCTTTCCATAGTCAAAAGACTTTTGGACTTATTTGGATCCAAAATTTCGCTTGAAAGTGAAGAAAACAAGGGGTCAATTTTCCGGTTTAAAATTAACTTCAAGGTTGGGAAACAACAGGAAACTAACGGAGTGGAGTTGGCAGAAGAGGCTTTTGATCCAAAGCACCAGTACAAGGCACTTATTGTAGATGACAATAGAATCAATCAGGTGGTGACCCAGCGAATTTTGGAGAGAAAGAATGTGGTCTGCCAGGTTGCCGCAGATGGTTACCAGGCTCTGGAGATGCTGAAGGCGACGGCTTTTGATGTGGTTCTGATGGATGTCAATATGCCGGGCATTAGCGGAATGGAAACCACTCGTTTGATTAGAGAGTTTAACAGCACAGTACCCATTATAGCCTTAACCGCTGTTGAAATAGATGAGATGAGGGAAGAAATTCTGGCTTCAGGAATGAATGATATCATAGTTAAACCCTACGATACGGACCAGTTCTACAACACTGTCTTCAAGAATTTGCATAATCAGGCTGCAGTTCATGATGATATTTCCATTTGATTCCGTGGTGGCGAAGTCATCGCTGTAGGTTTGTTTGCTTCATTCGCTGGGAAAAAAATGCCACAAAAAAAGGCAGGACCAGTGGTCCCGCCCGATAAAATCTAGAGTTCTAAAGGAGCTACTTTACCATATCGAAGCTTCTTTTGATAAAGGCCGTCAGCTCCTCTCCCTTAAGGAGGTTCTGGGAAAGCTTTGCCAGGTCCAGGGCCTGCTTAATCAATCTGGCCTGTTCCTCCTCCTGCTTGGTGTTCAGGATGGTGGAGGTAAGAGGATGATTCACGTTTACAACCAGATTGTACATCTCCGGCATATTACCCATTCCGAACATTCCGCCACCCGTTTGCTGCATCTCCTTCATTCGGCGCATAAATTCAGGTTGGGTGATGATCAGCGGTGCTTCCCCACTGTCCATAGCTTCCATCTGGACTGAATATTTTTCTTTCGGGACTACCTTCTCGAAGTCTGCCTTCAGTTGCTCCTTTTCCTCATCAGAAAGCTTTGAAATCGTTTCTTCTTCCTTTTTGATCAGATTATTGATATGATCTGAATCGACCCGTACGAAGGAAAGTTTTTCTTTAGAGGTTTCTAACTTCTGAACCAGGTGTGAAGCGATAGGAGAGTCTAAAAGCAAGACTTCATAACCTTTCTCTTTAGCAGCCTGAATATATGAATGCTGACTTTCCTTATCGGAGGCATAAAGAAGAACCAGGTTTCCATCTTTGTCCGTCTGATTTTCTTTTACTTTTTCCTCCAGTTCTTCTAAGGTAAAATACTGGTCGTCCACCGTTGGATACAGTGCAAATTTCCCTGCTTTATCAAAGAATTTATCTTCCGTAAGCATCCCGTACTCAATGACCACCTTGATATCGTTCCACTTATTCTGGAAATCTTCCCGATTGTTGTTGAAAAGCGACTTGAGTTTGTCTGCAACTTTTCTGGTAATGTAACTCGATATTTTCTTAACGGCTCCATCGGCCTGTAGATAGGAACGTGATACGTTTAATGGAATGTCGGGGGAGTCAATAACCCCTCGCAACATAGTAAGAAATTCAGGTACAATACCCTCTACGTTATCGGTAACAAAAACCTGATTCTGGTACAACTGAATTTTATCTTTCTGGATATTTATATCCTTTCCCAGTCTTGGGAAATACAATATCCCGGTCAGGTTGAAAGGATAATCCACGTTCAGGTGAATGTGGAACAAGGGATCCTCAAATTGCATCGGGTACAGCTCACGGTAGAAGTTGGAATAGTCCTCTTCTTTGAGGTCAGCGGGCTGCTTGGTCCATGCAGGCTCAGGATTGTTGATTATGTTATCAACTGTTTTTTTCTCCGGCTTGGCGTCTTCCGGAGCATCTTCAGGAAGCGGTAGACTTTCTTCACGGGTGCCAAATTTAATAGGTACCGGCATAAATTTGTTGTACTTCACAAGGAGCTCCCGGATCCGGTTTTCCTCAAGGAATTCCTTTTCATCCTCATTGATATGCAGGACGATTTCTGTTCCTCTTTCCTCTCTGTCAGTTTCCTGAAGTGTAAATTCAGTGGTTCCCTCACATATCCAGTGAGCTGCAGGCTCATCCTTATATGATTTGGTGAAAATTTCTACCTTATTGGCCACCATAAAAGCTGAATAGAATCCCAGTCCGAAGTGCCCAATGATACCACTGTCTTTGGCAGTGTCTTTGTATTTTTCAAGAAATTCCTCCGCACCTGAGAAAGCTATCTGATTGATATATTTCTCCACTTCTTCCCTGGTCATACCGATACCCTGGTCGATGATGTGAAGCGTCTTGTTTTCCTTGTCAATTTTGACCTCAATAATGGGATTGCCATACTCCACTGAAGCCTCACCGATATTGGTCAGGTGCTTGAGTTTAAGAGTTGCATCAGTCGCATTGGATATTAACTCTCTAAGAAAGATTTCATGGTCGCTGTAGAGAAATTTTTTAATCAGCGGAAAAATGTTCTCTACAGAAACATTAATGTTTCCAGTTGCCATATTTCAGTTTGTTTAATATAGTTACAATTACTCCCCGAAAATCAAAAAAAGTACCAAGCTCAGTAGGCTGCCATAGTGGCACAGAAAACAAATGCCTCCTGGAGTAAGAGGAGGCATTGTCATTGTGGAAATCTGAAAATTATTGTTTAAGCTCAGCTTGCTGCTTTGAAATCACTGGCTGCTGGGAAACATCTTTATTCTTGACATATTTTTCCAGCCAGGCGTCCTGTTCCCACAGAACATGTAATACGGATTCTTTAGCTGCATATCCATGGCTTTCCTTCGGTAGCATCACCAGGCGGGCTGGTGCCCCAAGTCCTTTTAACGCATTGAAATACCGCTCGCTCTGCATTGGGTAGGTTCCCGAGTTATTATCCGCCTCTCCGTGAATCAACAACATGGGAGTTTTCATTTTGTCCGCGTGCATGAAAGGGGACATATTATAGTAAACCTCTGGAGCCTCCCAGTAACTACGCTCCTCTGATTGAAACCCAAACGGGGTGAGGGTGCGATTATAAGCTCCTGATCGTGCGATTCCAGCAGCAAATAGATCTGAATGAGACAGCAGGTTGGCTACCATAAAAGCGCCATAACTGTGTCCACCTACTCCGACTCGGTTCCGGTCCACATAACCCAGGGCATCTACAGCATCAATGGCTGCTTTAGCATTGGCTACCAGTTGTTTTCTGAAGCTATCATTGGGCTCTTCTTCCCCTTCTCCGACAATAGGAAAGGCAGCTGCATCCAGTACAACATAACCTCTATTTACCCAGTAAATCGGTGACCCATAAGAAGGATAGGTAAAGTTATTGGGATTGGAAGTAACCTGAGATGCAGAACTTCTATCCTTATATTCCCTGGGGTAGGCCCACATAATCATGGGCAATTTCTCAGGGTTGTTAAAATCATAACCTTCCGGTAGGTAAAGGGTTCCGCTCAGTGGAAGACCATCCTCCCTGTTGTAGGTAATGACCTCTTTGTGGACGTTCTCCAGGCTTTTAAAAGGATTCTCAAAGCGGGTAATTTGAACTAAATCATTATTTCCGGCATTGATATCTCGAATAAAATAGTTCGGATATTCGGCTGCTGATTCGATTCTTACAAGAAGTTTACCATCGGCGATGTCCAGAGCTTCTACAAGGGTTTCCTTTTTATCGGTATAGGAGGACTGGTACAAGCGCTGTGTTTCTCCCGTTTTGAGATTGATGCGATCTGCGAAAGGAAATTGTCCTTCCGGAGTATAGCCGTCTCCCAGGAGAAACGCGTTATTTTTGTCGAGATCCAAAACCCAACGACCGTACTGGTTTCTTTTGGTAACAAAACTTCCGGGGTCACTGTATCGGTCCTGATAATTTCGATCGAAAAGTACTTTAGGAGTTTGTTTGGGTCTGTTGGGGTTGAATACATAGGTTCTGGAATTACGAGTATTCCACCAGCGATCATAAACAATAGCAGTGTTCTTGTCACCCCAGGTAATTCCGGCATAACGGTCTCGGGTTTTAAAAATGCTCTGACCCTCTCCCTTAAATGGCGCCTGGAGTTGAAATACTTCATCACGGTACTCAACCTCAACTTCCGGATCTCCTTTGTCAAGGGCCTGCACATAGACAAGAGTAGCCGGCTGATCGGCACGCCACTGAAGGCTTCGTTTTCCTGTTCGGGTACTCATGAAACCTTTAGGCAATACTTCAGTTAGCGGAACCTGATTGACCTGGGACACGTGTTTTCCCTCATGGTCATAGATATTGGTTTCAGAAGGGAAACGACTATAAGGCACCAGGTAGGAAAAAGGTTCCTGAATGGTGGTTACCATTACATACTTGCCGTCAGGGGAAAAAGAAATACTGTTATACATAGCTGTTTCCAGCCAGGTTTCCTCCTTTGCGTCAAGCGTCACTTTTACCAGGTCAGATCGTACGAGCTGCTTGAAGTTGTATTCATCATTGGGGTTGCTTAAAAGGTCCTGGTACGTCCGGTTTTGCGCTTCCGCTCCATCGCTCACTGATACCGTCGGACCATCGGGCACAACAGTTTCCGGATCGATCAGCTTCTGACGATCCGTAGGGAGCATTTTGACCAGCAGGGCGTTGCTTTCTTTGAACCAGCTGAAGGGACTTCTCAAATTGGCATTCAGACGCGCATCCGTTAATTTTCTGGCCTCCGCTGCCTTAATATCCAGAACCCAAAGTTCCACACCTTCTTCAGTGGTATGGGTAAATGCCATTTTGGTCTCATCGGGGGACCAGCTGAAATTGGCGAGCCGTGGATTCTGGGGAAGGCCTTTTACCTGCCGAGGCTGGTTTTCCTCTATTTGTTTGAGTTGAATATTGTTGTAATAAGTCGTTCTGCTACCAATATTAGTGACAGGATTTATACGTAAGCCTGCGAGCCTTAATTCCTGTTCGCTCAGATCGGCAATAGACCGATACTGGTCTCTGTATAAAAAGACCATATTGTTGGCCTCACTATCTATAAGAGTGGAGGGAGCCAGTGGAACATCCACCAATTCCAGGATTTCCTGAGGTGGTTTTTGGTACGTTAGCTTTTCCTGCGCCACCAGATGGAGGTTCGCCAGAAGGAAAAGGACGGTCATTAAAGAAAAAGGAATTTTCTTCATAGAATAATGAATTAGATTGTGACTTTTTATTCGGGCCTTGAAATTGGAAAACGTTAATCTTTCCTATATTGCAGCCCGTGTTTTCTCAAATGCGTAAATTTAAGAACCTTTTGTTTAAACAGGCTAAATATACTAAAATGTATCAAACGAAAATTGCCGGTTTGGGATGCTACGTTCCGGAAAATGTGGTAACCAATGATGATTTGGCAAAAATAATGGACACCAATGACCAGTGGATTCAGGAGAGAACTGGTATAAAGGAACGTCGACATATCAAAAAAGGAGACGGAAACTCTACAGCCACTATGGGAGCCAAAGCTGCCCGTAAGGCTCTTGAAAAGTCTGGCATTTCTAAGGATGACATCGATCTGATAGTCTTTGCAACGCTGAGTCCCGATTATTATTTTCCTGGATGTGGAGTGCAGATTCAGGAAATG
>JAJUIC010000176.1 GCA_029265595.1 Flavobacteriaceae bacterium | reverse complement strand
CTCCCTTCAAACGCATAATGAACCTTGTCTTTAATTTTCCAGGCAATCGTGGTTAGTAGACGATTTTCAGAAAGAATTGGTTGATCTCCAATGTTCATCAACATAAAACAACCTGTACCATAAGTGTTTTTCACCATTCCTTTCTCAGTACACATTTGACCAAAAAGTGCAGCATGTTGGTCTCCCGCAACGCCCGTTATTGGAATACGCTTGGCAAATATTACCCCGGATGTTACAGCAAGTTCTCCGCTGGAAGCCACCACAGTCGGCAACATACTTTTTGGAATATCAAAAAGTTCCAAAAGTTCATCATCCCAGTCACAGGTGTGAATATTAAAAAGCAGCGTGCGGGAGGCATTTGTTATGTCCGTAATATGCCGCTCACCATTAGTCAAATTCCAGATTAGCCAGGAATCAATGGTCCCAAACACTAGTTTTCCAGCCGTTGCTTTCTCTCTGGCTCCTGGCACGTTGTCCAGGATCCATTTTACCTTGGTCGCTACGAAATAGGAATCTATAACCAAACCCGTTTTCTCTCGAATACCTTCTTCAAGACCTTCGGCAATGAGAGAATCACAATAATCAGCCGTCCTTCTATCCTGCCAAACGATAGCATTGTAAACAGGCTCCCCGGTTTCCCGATCCCATACTACTGTTGTTTCCCGCTGATTGGTTATTCCTATTGCTTTGATAACATCGGGTTTGATTCGAGCTTTGGAAACCACTTCTGCTGCCACCCCCAGTTGAGAGGACCAGATTTCCGATGGATCGTGCTCCACCCAACCGGGCTGAGGAAACAGCTGCTTGAATTCCTTCTGTGCTGTAGCTATGGCCTGCCCTGCGTGATTGAAAATTATAGCCCTGGAACTGGTGGTTCCCTGATCGAACGAAAGTATATATTCTTCCATATGTATAAATTAAGGGGGGAAGTCGATATCCATAAGGTTGTTACCTCACGGGAACTTTCCCCAGGTTCACGTGATACTTACTGATTAACAACTTCTTTCGCTTCTGTGGACTTTGGCGTCAATAAATAGTTTTGCGCCAGGCTTTGAAAAGCAGAAATTTGCTGAGCTTTCCAGTGCTGATCTTTCCCCAGTATTTCCGCCATTAATTCTGTTACCTTATCTGCCATCAACAGTGCGGCCCGTGCATTGACAAACAAGATTCCAAGTCTTCTTGCTAATACATCTTCCAGAGTTTGTGCCATTTCGTTTTTCACAGCCCACACCACCTGAGCCTGCAGGTAGGGATACTCTTCGTGAATTCGCGCTCCTAAAATAGGAGTTTCTCTTATTAAATTCCTAATTTTTTCAGCATCGCTCCCATAGGTACTCAAACCTCTAACGTCAGGGGTGGCTGTATACCCATGAATTTTAAGAGTTTCCGTAATACATGGCTTCTTCTCAAGATTCCCTTCTACTACGGCCTGATCAATGGTGTCTTCCGCCATGCGCCTGTAAGTGGTCCACTTCCCACCCGTTATGGTAAGTAGTCCCGGCGCTGATCGCTCCAGTTTATGATCTCTGGAAATGTCTTTTGTTCCTTTTTCCTCAGAAGGCTGCACTAACGGGCGGAGGCCTGCAAACACACTGAGAACATCCTCACGTTTGGGTTTTTTATCGAGATAGTCCTGAATGGTTTCTAGGATGAAGGCGATTTCGTCTTCCCGGGCAACCGGTTCCAAACTGTGAGTTTCCACCAGACTGTCCGTGGTTCCTACCAGCAAATGATTTTGCCATGGAACAGCAAATAAGACGCGTCCATCTGAAGTGGCCGGAATCATCAAAGCATGGGATCCTGGAAGAAACGATTTGTCCAGTACCAGATGAATTCCCTGACTGGCTTTAACAAGGGGAGCTCTTTTTGGATTACTCATTTTAAGAATATCATCCACGAAAACCCCGGCTGCATTAACAACAACGCGGCCATTGAAAGTATGGGATTCTCCATTCAACTGATCCACGACCTCCACTCCGGAGACCCTTCCAGACGCCGTAGTCTTCAGCCCCCCCACCTTCATATAATTAAGAAGCACTCCGCCTTGTTCAACAGCAGTTTGAGCAATATTAATGGCCAGCCTCGCATCATCAAACTGACCATCAAAGTATAACACGCCTCCTCCCACTTTCCTCTTTCTGAGGTTCGGCAACATCCCTCGTACCTCAGAAGGCGACAACAAAATGGTTTTGTCCAGTCGCCAGCCTCTTGCCATCCAGTCATAAATTTTTAAACCCAAACCATAGAAGTACTTCTCCCACCATCTAAAGGCTGGAATTACAAAGCCTCTCATTTTTACCAGGTGAGGAGCATTCTCAAGTAAAATCCCCCGTTCATGAAGAGCCTCCTTTACAAGGCCTATGTTACCCTGCGCAAGATATCGAACACCTCCGTGCACAAGTTTGGTACTCCTACTGGAAGTACCACTACTAAAATCAGCTTGCTCTAATAACAAGGTTTTATAACCTCGGGATGCGGCGTCAAGAGCACTTCCCAACCCCGTAGCTCCCCCTCCAATAATTATGATATCCCACTCATTGGCAGCTTTGGCTTTTAGTAAGTTCTCCTCTCTCGAGAAAATATTTTCTTTTATTCCGATACTCATAAATTCAGGATTTCCATTACCCAAAGTTACAATTAAGAATGACAAAGAAAACAAAAAACAACAAAAACATACAACTACTTGTTTCTTTTAATTTTTATTATATATATTTGGATTCATAATCGAACGTAGATACCAACCGTAACTTCAGTCTCGATTTAAAGACAGACAAATTTTCTAAAGATCTTGTAAAACCCCATCACTAACAACCTTAAATCACAAATACTTTAAACATATAACCCCATCCAAGTCGAAAACGTTGTAGAATAAAAACACAACGAAACATTTTGGAAGCACTATAGTAAAACATTGAATTTGAAGTGGAGTAAAATACCATGAGCTGGAAGACGTTCTTCTGACCGCAGGTAGAAAAAATCGAGAAGCTTATAAACAACAATTAAACTAATCAGCCTTACTATGAGAAAAAATATTCCTCGGAACCTCTTTATTGTTTGCGTCCTGCTCTTT
>JAJUIC010000177.1 GCA_029265595.1 Flavobacteriaceae bacterium | reverse complement strand
ATTTAGGAATGGTTGATTTTATCAGTGCTCCAATTCATATACTTTATAATCGAAGTGTTTATCAAGTGGATGGTACATACAATTATCAGAGAGGAATGTATAATTTTAAAAATTTAGGATTTTGGTAAAGTACTACTTTATTTTCTTCGTGATATTAGTAGGATGTAATTTTAATCGAAAAACTCAGCTCCATGAAAGTTCTCATGTAATTGAAAATGATTCCCTCATAAAGTATATTGTCGATTATATGGACCGAGTAAAAATTGATGATGAGGAAAAAATTCTTGCTGTCACAATAGAGCGTTCTAAGGATATAGAAACTTTTGAGGTGTCTTGGGTGATAGATGCATTTACTTTTAAAAGAAAACCTCCGGTTGGGCAAACTTCTTTAAATGGTGAGACCATTTTATTTGCCATGAGAAGGAGTGAAAATTACACATCCACGGATGAATATTTATGGTTTCTTCTGAAGGATGAATTTAAAGATCAATTTGAATATTTTAAGAAAAATAACCTTTATCGTCCCCCCACAACCACCTATATACCTAGTTGGAAGATAATTGTCAAAAAGGATTCTATTATTTCTATCGAAAAGCAACCAACCGTTAATTCTATTTTAAATCAGTAAAGAGGCTGATGACGCCCATTAGAATAAAGGTTGATGAAAATAAGGAGTTTTCACTTACATGGGATTTTCTAGGCCTATCCCTTTTGTTCAAGGAGACAACAGTAATTAATACCTTTGGCCGTAAAAAATAATCTAGTGATTATTTTAGACCACACACTTCGACAGCACATTGTCAGTTGCCAAACGGCCATTGTATTTTAAGACGAACATAAGGGCATTCCGCATTCATCAAAAGAGCTTTAAGACAAGTGAGAGAAAAATTTTCTTAATACCTTTGTCTAATGCAAATCAAGTATTCCTTTATCATACCGGTTTTCAACCGTCCGCAGGAAGTTCGGGAACTTTTCCGATCTATTTTATCGCTGGAACCTGCTCCCGGTTTTGAAGTGGTGCTTGTAGAGGATGGATCTACCCAAACTTGTGAGACCGTCGTAAAAGAATTCGAGGAACGATTTCCGATCCGATACTTTCAAAAACACAACACAGGGCCGGGGGATTCCCGCAATTACGGCATGAGCCGGGCCCTGGGAGACTATTTCCTGATTTTGGATTCGGATGTCCTGCTCCCTCCTCATTATCTGGCAGAAGTAGAACGGGAACTACAAAATGAGCCTGCGTCTTGTTTTGGTGGTCCTGATGCGGCACATGAAGACTTTTCTGATCTTCAGAAAGCCATAAATTACGCTATGACTTCCCTTCTCACAACTGGTGGTATCCGAGGAAAGGAAATACAGGAAGGAGCCTATGAGCCCCGTAGCTTTAACATGGGGCTGACAAGGGAGGTATTCGAGCGAACTGGAGGATTTTCGAATATTCATCCAGGGGAAGATCCGGATCTGGTTTGGCGGATCAGAAATGCAGGATACTCCATCCGATTGTTTCCGGGGGCCTTTGTGTATCACAAACGCAGAATAAGCTGGAAGAAATTCTTTAACCAGGTGTATAAATTCGGGTTGGTGCGGCCCATACTTTCCCAGTGGCATCCACAGTCAAGGAAAATCACCTATTGGTTTCCGGCTGTATTTACCCTGGGTATAATAGCAGGTCTGTTGATGAGTTTGGGGGGATACCACTGGCTGCTTTCGCTCTATCTGCTGTACTTTATCATGCTTTTTCTTGATGCCAGCTATCAGACGCGATCGCTCAAGATCGGAGCGATGGGAATGATTGCCAGTATCATACAGTTTATCGGTTATGGACTTGGATTCTGTAAATCAAGCTTCTATATTAGATTATTAAAACAGGACCCAAAAAAGAAGTTATCACACTTATTTTTCTAAAATGCTAAAAACACTAAAGGCCATAACCAAAACAAGGTTCAGGAAAACTAATTTTAAGGCATTTTTGTTCTTCCTGTTTTTTGCAGTTATCATTTGGGTCATTGCTCAGTTTTCCAAAACCTATAACGAGGTAGTGGAAATTCCGGTGCGTTATGTAAATGTGCCACTGGACAAATTATTAAAACCTGACCGTCCCGAGGAGCTTAAACTATGGATGAGTGAGAGCGGGTTTGCAATAGCCTATTACAATTTATTTCCACCGACCCTTACGGTGGATGTTTCTGATTCCCGGATAGAGGATAGTGTTTTTGTATACTCCATGGAAGCCCACCGTGATGCAATCGAGCGGCAACTGGGACTTAGTTTTGACCGGATTTCATTTATGGAGGATGAGCTGCGAATAGGATTTGAACAACGAGCCGAAAAGCGGCTTCCTATCGAGCCCCGGGTTGATTTGGAATATGCCGCCGGATATGCAGCCCTGGGAGAATTGCAACTTGACACGGATTCCATAACCGTTAGCGGGCCACAGGCCATGCTTGATACCATATCGGTACTTCGTACGGAGCTTTTGGAACAGGGAAATATTAAGAACAATCTTGACGGCACCCTCTATATTGACACCAGCATGATTAAAGGCATCACGCTTTATCAAAATCAGGTGAGGTATCAGCTGGAAGTGGACCGGTTTACAGAAGGGAGACTGGAGGTACCCATTGAACTGGTTAATGTTCCGGCAGACCGCAACGTGGTAATCTTTCCACAACAACTCATCGTGTCGTACCGGGTGAGTTTGGATAATTTCAACCGTGTTCAGGCCTCGGATTTTAAAGTTGTTTGCGATTTTTCTCAGCTCAGAGACGGGCAGGATTACCTGGTGCCTCAACTTCAGGAGCAACCAGAAATAGTAGAGAACGTTCGGATGAATGAAAAGCGCATCTCATTTATAATAAAGAAATGATAGTAGTAGGGTTAACCGGAGGAATTGGAAGTGGGAAAACGACCGTAGCGAACCTGTTTCGCCAACATGGAGTTCCGGTGTATATTGCAGATGATGAGGCCCGTATTCTTACCGATACTTCCAAGACAATAAAAGAAGGAATAATAGCAGCATTTGGCCCTGACCTTTATGAAAACGGT
>JAJUIC010000043.1 GCA_029265595.1 Flavobacteriaceae bacterium | reverse complement strand
TGAACTTCTATTCTTCAGGCGCTTCTGCCAACACGCTTTCCAAGTTCTTCCCGCGGGTTCTGGAACTTATGGCCGAAGGAGCTCTGAATCCTAATTTTGATCAGGAAGATTTCAATGCAGAACAACAGCGCACTATTGAAGGCCTGAGATCCAATGAAAAGAACGTAGCAGCCAACGCGCGCAAATTGCGCTCTGCGCTTGCCTATGGACTGGATCACCCTTATGGAGAGTTTGCCACACCAGAAACCGTGGAAGGATTGACGCTAGAGGATGTAGAGAATTATTACCAGAATTATTTTGTTCCTGAAAACGCCTATCTGGTTGTCATTGGAGACGTAAAGACCAAAGATGTCAAGAAACTGGCCAATAAATACTTCAAAAAATGGAAGAAGAGCAGTGTTCCTTCTTATGAGCTTCCAGAAGTTGAAAATGTTGCCCAGACGGAGATCAACTTCATCGATTTCCCGAACGCCGTGCAAAGTGAAATTCACGTTATAAACACCATTAAGCTTCAAAAAGGAGATGACGATTATTTCCCGGTACTGATAGCTGACCAGATTCTTGGAGGTGGTGGGGAAGGAAGACTGTTTCTGAACCTTCGGGAGGATAAAGGTTATACTTATGGCGCCTACTCCTCTACCGGAGATGATAAATATGTCGCCAGTTTTGTGGCCTCGGCCAGCGTACGAAATGCTGTTACCGACAGCGCAGTTGTAGCCTTCCTCGATGAATTGTATCGCATCCGGGATGAAAAAGTGTCGGATGAAGAATTGGAAAATGCCAAGGCAAAATACACCGGAAACTTTGTAATGGCACTGGAGCAACCCAGCACCATTGCTCAGTACGCCCTGAACATCGAGACTGATAATCTTCCAGATGATTTCTACGAGACCTACCTACAGAAGATCAACCAGGTCACTGCAGAGGATATTCAAAGAGTCGCACAGAAATACTTCCTGGCCAATAATGCGCGCATTGTGGTTGCGGGTAAAGGAAGTGAGGTCGCAGACAAGCTAGAGGGCTTCACGTATAATGGGAATCAGATTCCTGTCAAGTATTTTAACAGTAACGGCCAGCCCATCGACAAGCCTGTATTCAAGAAGGAAATTGATCCAGGCATCACCGTTCAGACAGTTTACGATCAGTACATAGAAGCTATCGGAGGCCGCGAGGCGGTGGAGAAGGTCAACTCTGTTTACACCCTGGCCCAGGCAAGTGTTCAGGGCCAGCAGATTGAAATGGAAATGAAGATGACTGCCGACGGAAAGTCATCGACTGCAGTGTCCATGATGGGGAATGTCCTCTCTAAGCAAGTTTATGATGGAGAGTCTGGTTTTGTTGTGGCCAACGGACAGCGCATTCCTTTCAATGAGGAACAAACTCAGGCGGCCAAATTAAATTCCCATCCTTTCCCCGAACTTGCTGTTACGGAAAACGCAACTTTGGAAGGCATTGAGAGTGTTGGAGAGGAAGATGCGTATGTCATCGCAGTTTCTCCTGATGTAAAACACTATTATAGCGTGGAGAGCGGCCTGAAAATACAGACCATCACCACGATAACCCAAATGGGGCAAACTATGACCATGCCAACCCTGTACAGTGATTACCAGGAAGTGGAAGGGGTAAAGTTCCCCTTTATGGTGTCTCAGTCCATGGGACCTCAGTCCTTCGTATTTGAAGTGACAGACATCCAGGTCAACCAGGGTGTTGAGGATGCTGATTTTCAGTAATTAAAAGAACCAAACGGAAGTTTCAAGGCCGCCAGCGTTAGGCGGCCTTCTTTTTTTCTTCCAGTTCAACGACCTGTTTTTTCGGAGGTTTGTTCGTGATTAGAACTCCCAGTATAATGACCAGACCTGAGAGCAACTGAAATCCCGAGAAAGCTTCTCCATCCAAAATTCCCCACCCCAGGGCGATAATAGGAACAAGGTACGTCACCGAGGTAGAGAAAACCGGGTCAGAAATCTGAATGAGCCGGTTGAAGATAATAAGGGCCATTCCCGTACCGATCACTCCCAAGATGGCGATGAAAAATAGGGAAAGTGGCGCTTCCGGGGTCGTCAGTACTTCATGTGAAAAGAAACCGGTAGTAGCCAGTACTAACAGCGCCAAAGGTCCGATAACCATAAAATTTCCCGTAGTGATGGCCAGTGCTGGAAGAGAGGACAATTTGGTCTTCACTATGTTGGCATTAAACCCGTAAAATAAAGAGGCCAGTATAACCAGTAAAGAGTACCAATAATTTTGATCCGGATTTACCGCAGCTCCCCCAAAAATCAGAGCAGCCGTACCCAACAGCCCAATGAGCACCCCAATGAATTTATGCCTGATAAAAACGGCTCCAAAATATAATAAGCCAGCTATCATGGATAGTAAGGGAGTAGTGGAGTTTAAAATGGATACAATGGCGCTGTCTATTTCCGTCTCTGCAAAAGAAAAGAGATAGGCCGGAAAAAAAGTACCCAGCAGTCCAGATAAAGCCAGCCATTTCCACTGATCTCTCTTGATATGCCGCAGACTTTTGAGGCCGATCAACAACAGAAACATGGCTGCAAACACACTCCTGAGGGAGCCTACCTGCACCGGGCTCAGACCTACCAATCCCTTTTTAATAAGAATAAAAGAGCTTCCCCATATCAGGGCGAGCAGGATCAAAAAGACCCATTTCAGATTCTTAGTATGCATAGCTGGTTTTTAAAGGAGACAAAAGTCGCCAATAATTTCAAGAGCTCCAGCACCAGGATGAAGGATTTTCTGATCTTACTGCCAACGCAGGCTCTCCATCAAATACCGCATATCCTGCTTCAGATAATGTGCTGCCGGTAAGATAGAATCAAAATTAGGTTCCACTTCAAAATAAACAGAACCGGTCAAAAAGTGGCGCAGGCTGTCTGTTACATAGAATTGGGCCTGAGAAGCTGCATTTCCTGAAACTTCATAAAACATCCCGTAGGTATGCATATATTCATTGGTATAGAGATCTCCTTCAATACCGTCCGCTTTAATGGTATGTTGTAGCGGGAGCCGCTGCGCATCGCGCAACAAGGAATCCAGATTGCCCCGAATTTGCTGATAAGTCAAAAATATGGTTCCGCGCATTTGGGGATAATCCAGATTGAACCAGCAAGGCTGTTTGCCTTTGGCAGGCACTACGATAGCCTGCGTGTTTTTTTCAAATTGGAAAGGACAGGGCAGATTGGTCAGTTCATAGCGCGGCTCGGGATACTCCAGCGCTAAAAATCCGGCTGGTTTAGGTTGTGGATCCTCTTTGCAGGAAACCAATAGTGCCAATAAACTCACCCAAAAAAATAGCCAGAGGCTTGCATTTCCCCTGGCCAGTTTGATTGATTCATTAAAACGGTAAGTCGTCTTCCTCATCCTCATTGAAATCGCTCATACCAATACTGCTCTCATTTTCCCGGGTTTGAGAAGCTTGATTCCCTGGGGAAACAGTCCCTTTGAAATTATCTCCCGATTGCTGATACGGGCTCTGAGAAGAGGTACTGCTTCTTTGTTGCGTTGCCTGAGCTGCACCCGAACCCGTTTGTCCCGATGAATCTTTTGGAGTAAGAAACGTAAAATCAGTACATTGGATTTCAGTAGTATAGCGATCCATTCCTTTATCATCCTGCCACTTTCGGGTTTTTATACGTCCCTCTATATATACCTTATCTCCTTTCTTAAGGTATTTCTCGCAGATTTCAGCAGCTTTATTTCTCACCACTATATTATGCCATTCGGTGTTATCCACCCGTTCCCCCGTGGTTTTATTCACATAGGAGTCATTGGTGGCCAGGGGAAATCTACCGATGGAACCACCTCCCTCGAAATAATGCATCTTTACATCATCCCCGGTGTGTCCGATCAGCATGACTTTATTCAGTGTTCCGTTCATTTTTTGAGAATTTGATCTGTTATGTTAAACTTCTGCTTCTTGAGAAGATATATCAAGTCAGAAAGATACAAAAATAGCCCCGTCTCAGAAATCAAAAGCTTCAATAAATTTCTCAATCAAAGCAGGTACCGGGTATTGGTCAAGCTCCGTGACCGGTATACCTGTTTGTGGCAGGTGATCCCGACTTAGGACCCAAAACTTGGCGTGAATGTGCTGATGCGAAAGCTTGTGAACAATCGGGGTAGGATTGAAAGGCCGGATAACTGGTGCAGATTCAGGCACATACTTTTTGAACGCCGCCTCTTGTACCAGTAGCGTCTCCTCAACCTGGGATGGTGTTTCTACCAAAGGAAACTCATACAACCCGTGCCAGATACCTTTTTGCGTCCGTTGTCGTAGCAGGGTTTCTCCTTTTTTGGATACAAAAACCAGATAATTAAAGTGCCGGACCCGTACGGAACCTTTCCTGAGTTTCACCGGTAAGTCGTTTATTTTTCCCTGATTAAAGGCAACACAACGCTTGGCAAAGGGACAGCTCTCACACAGTGGTTGCTGAGGCTTGCATTGCACCGCTCCAAATTCCATCATCCCCTGATTGAAATCTGAGGGATGACTGGGATCCATGAGTTCCTGAGCCAGGCTTCTGAATTGCCGCTTTCCTGCTCCGGTATTAATAGGAGTAACGATGCCAAAAATTCTGGATAGCACCCTAAAAACATTTCCATCCACTACGGCCTGAGGTTCTCCATAGCAGATGGAGGCCACCGCACTTGCCGTATAATCCCCCACTCCTTTTAATTCAAGAAGCTCTCTGTAGGTCTGTGGAAAACGCCCCGCTAATTCAAAGACCACATATTTTGCTGAGTCATGTAGGTTTCTGGCCCTGGAGTAATAGCCCAGACCCTGCCAAAGCTTAAGCACCTCGTGCTGAGAGGCACTTGCCAAATCTTCAATTTCCGGAAAGGCTTCCACAAACTTCTTATAATAAGGTAGCCCCTGCTCCACCCGGGTTTGTTGCAGAATAATTTCACTGAGCCAGACATAATAAGGATTTTTTGTTTCGCGCCAGGGAAGCGGGCGCTTATGCTCCAGATACCACTGTATCAACACACTGGAAAAATCCATAGAAAAATCATTTTTGCAAGTATAGCTCATTATTCCGTTACTATTTAGGGGATTAGGATTGAAGGTATGAAGATTTAATTCTTATATTTGCACCTTGAAAAAATTATCAACCCCAATTAATTAAAAATCAGTACAATGACTAAAGCAGATATCGTAGCGAAGATCTCCGAAAAACTCGGAATGGAAAAAGGAGACGTTCAAGCTACCGTTGAAACTTTCATGGAAGAGGTAAAATCTTCTTTGGAATCAGGGGACAATGTGTACCTTAGAGGCTTTGGAAGCTTTATCATCAAGACAAGAGCAGAAAAAACCGGAAGAAACATTTCCAAAAACACGACTATTAAAATACCTGCTCACAATATTCCGGCCTTCAAGCCTGCAAAAGTCTTTGTTGAAAGCGTTAAGGCTAACGTAGAAGTAAAATCCTAATAAGGATCTTCTGCCCTCTGAGGGCAGCGTAACATAATCACTAATCTAAACTATACACTATGCCGAGTGGTAAAAAAAGAAAAAGACATAAGGTAGCAACTCACAAACGCAAAAAGAGAAGCAGAGCTAATCGTCACAAGAAAAAGTAGTTTTCACACTACTTTTTTTATTAACACCAACGTTCTTTGACATCGGAAACTCGTTGCTGTAGCGGTACAGGAATGTTTTTCCACAGGACATAAAAAACCCTGTGATCAAATTTATTGTTAACCATCCCGACTTCGGGAAAAAAATCGAAAAGAGTGAACAAGGAATTAATAATTCGCACCAGTTCCTCTGCTGTAGATTTTGCCTTATTAAAAGATGGAAGACTCACTGAACTCAATAAAGAAGAAGACGACAGTAATTTTGCTGTAGGCGACATATTCCTGGCCAAGGTCCGCAAAGCGGTCCCAGGTTTAAATGCTGCCTTTGTCAATGTGGGATATTCGAAAGATGCATTTTTGCATTACCACGATTTAGGCCCACAGGTTCTTTCACTTATTAAGTTCATAAAACGTGTAAGCACAGGTAAATTAAAGGATTATTCGTTAAAGGATTTTCCTATTGAAAAAGATATTGATAAGAACGGCAGCATGCCTGACGTTTTAAAATCAAATCAATCGCTACTGGTACAGGTCGTAAAAGAGCCTATATCAACCAAGGGCCCCCGGATAAGTTCTGAACTATCACTTCCCGGGCGCTATATTGTTTTGGTGCCTTTTTCCAATCGCATTTCCGTTTCCCAAAAAATCGGAAGTAAAGAAGAAAAAGATCGCTTAAAACGCCTGGTTAAAAGTATCAAACCTAAAGGTTTCGGAATTATTATCCGTACCGTAGCGGAAGGCAAAAAAGTAGCAGAGATTGATCGGGATCTACAGAATCTTCTGGATCGCTGGTCAGCAATGTGTAAAAAGCTGCCCAAGGCAAGTCACCCTTCTAAAGTACTTGGAGAAGTAAATAGAGCGGCCTCTCTCTTGAGAGACGTCTTCAATGATTCGTTCACCTCCATTGTAGTGGACGACAAAGCTTTATACACACAAATAAAAGATTATGTGGGGCAGATTGCTCCCAAAAAAGAGTCAATCGTTCAATTTCACGATTCCAAAGTCCCGATTTTTGAAAAGTACGGTATTGAGAGGCAGATTAAAACCTCCTTTGGTCGTACTGTTTCAATGCCCAAGGGCGCTTATCTGATTATCGAACATACAGAAGCCATGCACGTTATAGACGTGAACAGCGGAAACCGCTCGAACAAATCAAAGAATCAGGAAGATACGGCTTTGGAGGTAAACTTAATAAGTGCTACCGAGATTGCACGTCAACTCAGGCTGCGAGATATGGGTGGAATCATTGTAATTGATTTCATAGACATGGGCAAAGCCGAGAACCGAAAGACGCTATATGATCACCTTCGAAAGGAGATGGCCGACGACCGGGCTAAACATAAGATTCTGCCCCCGAGCAAATTCGGCCTTGTACAAATTACACGGCAGCGGGTTCGCCCAGAAACCAATATCAAGACCCGGGAGGAGAATCCTAACAAAGAAGGACAGGAAATTGATGCTCCCATTATCTTGATAGACAAGATTACCACCGATCTGGAAAGATTGGTGAAAAAAGACTATAAAAAATTGACACTCAGTGCTCACCCATTTATAGCAGCCTTTTTAACCAAAGGTTTTCCATCGCCCAGATCCAAGTGGTTCATAGACCACAAACGCTGGGTAAAAATAGTACCTAGAGATGCTTACACGTACCTAGAATACCACTTCCACGACAATAACGGGGAAGTAATTCAATAACCGCACGAACGCCTTTCAATGTATTTTGAAAGGCGTTTTTTGTTTTGTATTTGACCGGAACCCAAATATTTCCGAATTTCCCCATACACTGAAGAGGTTAAGAAGCACTAAATAAAACAACCCATGGAGAACGAAGCGCTTAAATTTGCAACGATGGCTCATAAAGGCCAGACTCGAAAGTATACCGAGGAACCTTATATCGAACATCCAAAAAGGGTAGTGGCGCTACTGAAATCCGTAAAACACACTCCGGAAATGATTGCTGCAGCGTACCTGCACGATGTAGTGGAAGACACCGAGGTAAGTAATGAAGATATTAAAAATCGATTTGGTGCTCAGGTGGCCAGTTTGGTGGAGGAGCTTACAGATGAGTACGAGAAAGCAAAATATCCCAACCTCAACAGAAGAGCCAGAAAGGAGCGCGAGGTAAAGCGCCAGGCAAACATGAGCCCTGCAGCTAAAACCATAAAACTGGCGGATGTCATAGACAACACCCGGGATATTGTAAAAAATGATCCGGGTTTTGCCCGGAAATACCTTCGAGAGATGTATGCGCTCACAAAAGCCCTTCAGGGAGGTCATTTTCACCTGCTTATGAAGGCATGTTATGAGGTAGAGAAAGGAAGAATTGCCTTAAAAATGGATGATTTTGCCGACACACCTGACAGGGAACCATGAAGGGAAATTCTCCTATGGAAAAACCTGTTTCCGCAAGCCATCATACTCTTTGACCGGTACATGAAAAGGCTAAAGCGACAGACTCCTGTTTTGGGATGCCGGTAATCCCTTGAAGAAAAACCCCTCATACAAGCTTTCCTCTAATGGGGTGTTTCAAATCATAATAGCTATGGAGAGTCTGCCCAATACACAAGGCTATTGCCATTTAATTTTTTAAATTAGCCCGAACCTAAAAATTTTCTTAAAGCATGAAGCACGCGCTCAATACCATTCTTCTATTATTCCTGGCAGCACTACTGCCTTTTGGAGTTTCAGCTCAGGACGGACTTGATAACAACCAGGGGTTGTTTGATGAGTTCATGGATCGCAGCGGAAACCGATACAGGGCAGCTGCCGGCATTCCAGGACCGGATTACTGGCAGAATGAAGCCGATTATTTTATTGAAGTCACTTTGGATGATGAGAACCATACCATCACCGGTAGTATCAGCATCACCTACACCAACAATAGCCCCCATGAGCTGGATTATATCTGGCTGTACTTAAACCAAAACCGGTTTACAGAAGATTCCCGCGGGACGCTCACCACACCTATTGGAGGATTCCGCTACGATGGAGATACCGACGGAGGTTACACCATTAGTAATCTTCAGGCAAAGGTAAAAAGAAGCACCTCCAACAAATACCTTATTAACGATACCAGGATGCAGGTTTTCCTGGATCAGCCTCTTGCCGCAAACGGCGGAAAGGCTACCATTTCCATGGATTTTCAATACAAGATCCCGACAGAAGGAATGGATCGCATGGGAAGGCTTGATGTCGAAGACGGAACGATTTACGCCCTGGCTCAATGGTATCCACAGGTTGCGGTTTTTGATGATGTAGAAGGCTGGAATATCGAGCCTTATCTTGGTGCCGGAGAATTCTACTACGGATACGGAGACTATGATTACAAAATCACAGCACCCTGGGATCACATCGTCCTGGGATCCGGAGAACTTCAAAACCCCCGGGAGGTACTGTCTTCTACTATGAGAGAACGCCTTTCTCAGGCCAGTAAAAGCGACAGCACCGTGTTCATTGTCGGGCCCGACGAGGTCACCGATCCATCTATCCGGGCCAAACAGGAAGGAACCCTGACATGGCACTACAAAATGGAAAACACCCGGGACGTTGCTTTTGGTTCTTCTAAAGCTTTTATCTGGGATGCGGCTAAAATCGATCTGCCCAGTGGAAAAACCATCACAGCCCACTCGGCTTATCCTGTAGAGAGCGCGGGAGAGCATGCCTGGGGTCGCTCTACCGAATACAGCAAAGCTTCAGTGGAATATTATTCAGAGAAATGGTACGAATATCCTTATGCAACTGCAGTGAACATCGCTTCTCATGTTGGGGGAATGGAGTATCCCGGTCTTAACTTCTGTAGCTGGGAAAGCGCCGGTGCCTCTCTTTGGGGAGTGACCGATCACGAATTCGGACACAACTGGTTCCCAATGATTGTCGGATCCAATGAACGACGATATGCCTGGATGGACGAAGGTTTTAACACCTTCATTAACCATTATAGTACCCTGGCTTTCAATGAAGGAGAGTACCCTTCGCGATTGAACCGAATCCGATCCATGACCAACTGGTTTACCAGTGACACCCGGGAGGGGATCGACACTTATCCCGATGCCACGAATCTGAGAAACCTGGGGATGACTGCTTATTATAAGCCCGCTCTGGGCCTGTTGATTCTCAGGGAATATATTCTGGGAGAAGAACGTTTTGACTATGCCTTCCGCTCCTATATCCAGGCCTGGGCATACAAGCACCCACAACCAGCAGACTTCTTCAACCACATGGAAAATGCAGCAGGAGAAAACCTCAGCTGGTTCTGGAAAGGCTGGTTCTATGGGACTGGAAACATCGACCTGGCTATTGACGGAGTTCAGACCTACCAGGGCCGCACGATCATCAGTGTTTCCAACCGAGGTGAGATCCCGATGCCTGTGGTAATGGAAATCACTTATGAGGATGACACTACCGAAAGACTGACACTTCCGGTGGAGACCTGGTATCAGGGGAATTCGTGGAACCATATGCTAAATTCTGACAAGGAAGTGAGGAGCGTGGAAATTGATCCGGACGACATACTCCCGGATGTCAATTTCTCCAATAATGCATGGCCTTCCAATTTCTACAAAAATTAAAGAATCGCCACCATACAAGACAGGGCTGTTTTCCAAGGGAAGACAGCCCTGTTGATTTTTAAATACTTTCAACCACAGTGGAGGGGCCATTCCAGATCGGAGAATCCCCTGTAGTTCCTTTTATCCTCCAAAAAAGCTTATACTTTGCCTTCCGCCTGCTGTGTTTTGTGCTGAAACATACCACTCTCTTTAATGAGTCTGGTGGTGTTTTCCGGAAGCATTTCTTCCCATCCGGACTGACCATTGGCAATCATCTGATATACTTCCCGGGAATAAATCTCCAGAACCGACGGATCATAGTTTTTAATGTCCACGATTCTTCCGTTCTCTTTAAAGAACTTATAGAGTTCCTTCAGGCGTGGATGTAGCCTGAGATTCTCACTGGTAATAATTTCTCCTGTCTTCCGGTCTTTCATAGGATACAGGTATATCTTCAGATCTTTAAAGAAGAGTTTTCCAAAGGCCTCCAGGATTCCACCGCTGAGATTGCGGTAGTACTTCTCGTCAAAAAGATCAATAAAGGTGCTCACTCCCATGGGTAAGCCCATCCGTTCGGAGGTGTGCTGTGCAAAATACTCCACCACCTTATAATATTCGGGGAAATTCGAAATCATAACCGTCTGGCCCATGGCACACAACAGGTCTGCCCGGTCCAGAAAATCCTGTTCATCTATTTCTCCTTCTGAGCGAAGATTGGACAGCGTGATCTCAAATATGACTGCCGTTCTGTTTTTATTTACCTTGCGTTCTTTTAGGTACAGGGCCAGCGATTTCTCATACATGTCCATATGAATTTTCGTAACAGGCCGAAAATTCCCTCTGAGGGTCAGGATATTGCGTTTGTAAAGAACACTGGCCGGCAAAACGTTCTGACCATTGGCTCCAAACATGACCGCATCTGTCATCCCGTTTTTAACCAGCTGCAAACTCATCAGACGGTTGTCCACCGCTTCAAAAACAGGTCCCGTAAAATTAATGGTATCTATTTCAATCTGATCCTTATCCAAATGATCGTAAAGTGTCTGCAATAGTTTCTTAGGATCATCGTAGTGATAAAAGGCCCCATAGATCAAATTGACGCCCATGATCCCCAGGGTCTCCTGCTGCAGGGCAGCGGAATTTTCATGGAACTGCACATGAATCAGGATTTCGCTGTATTCTTCCTTTGGCCTGGTCTGAAAACGAATTCCCAGCCAACCATGCCCCTTGTAACTCTTCGCAAAATCTATGGTCGCAACCGTATTGGCATAGCTAAAGAAAAGCTTATTGGGATACTTCTCTCTCTTGAGCCGCTGCTCAATCAATCCGGTTTCATAAGTCAGCATGCTTTTGAGCCGGTCTTCGGTCACGTAACGGCCCTCTTTTTCCATGCCATAAATGGCATCGCTGAAGTCCTTATCATACGCGCTCATAGTTTTTGCGATCGTATTGGATGCTGCCCCTGCCCTGAAAAAATGACGCACGGTCTCCTGACCCGCACCTATTTCAGCAAAGGTTCCATAAATGGATTTGTTGAGGTTGATACGTAAGGCTTTATTTTTGATCGACGGAATCGGATCAAACTTCTCATGATCTCTAATATCCTCCTGCATGGCTTCATTTTGCGTTTCCAAGCCCAAATTTACGAATATTAACCACGATCCCCCCGAATATATTCGCATTTGATCCCGTATCTTTGAGAAGTCATGTCAGAGAAATCCACCCATAAAACCTATACTGTTGAGGAAGCCTCTCAAAGATTGATGCAGTTCTGTGCCTACCGCGATCGTTCGCATAAGGAAGTAGAGCAAAAATTAATAGAAATGCGGATGATTCCCGAGGCCCGTGAACAAATCATTATTCAGCTCATGCAGGAAGGTTTCCTTAATGAGGAGCGTTTTGCCAGAAGTTTCGTCAGAGGAAAGTTCAGAATCAAAAAATGGGGACGGATCAAGATCAGACAGCACCTAAAGCTAAGGGAAATTTCCGAACCCATTATACGACTGGCGCTCTCCGAGATCGAAGAAGACCAATATCTGAAAACACTGGAGGAGTTACTTGATAAAAAACAGCGGCTCCTAACAGAGTCGGATCCATTCAAACGCAAAAGGAAACTGACCGATTTTCTTCTTCGCAAGGGCTATGAGTCACACCTGGTTTTTGACCTGGTCAGTTCTCTGGAAGATTAAAGCCGTTCTTTTTGTGGGTCTTTACCACGGCCTGCCGATTTTTATAATCAATCCAGTCCTGCCCCTTCCACTTTCGCATATAGTTGTCAAAATGTCTCATGAACATTAGATTGTATACGGCCTTTGATAAATTCATGAAACTGCGAGGGGCGGCCCTCAGGCTCATTGAAAATCCCGGGGTCAGATAAGTCATCTGGTGCCAGTAACCCTCCGGCATATACAGGACATCTCCATGCTGTAAATGAGCTACCATTCCGCTGGCCTTTGCAAGCGCCGGAAACTTGTCGTAATCAGGATTATTGAAATCAATGTCCTCTCGGGCGATCAGCGCATGAGGCACTTTATACAAATATTTAGTTTGGGAAGGCGGAAAGAGAATACACCTTTTTTCTCCCGAAAAATGAAAGTGCAAAATATTGGCAAAGTCTATATCATAGTGCATAAAAACCTTGGAGTTCTCTCCGCCAAAAAACAACATCGGGAGCTGTCGGATTATTTTAAGCCCGATATCAGGATAAGAGAAATCTTTTTGCAGCTGCGGCACCTCCTTTAGCAAGTTGTATAGAAAGATTCTATAACTGGTGGGACCCGCTTGAAGCAAATCGATATACTGGCGCATTTTCATCTTCGTATGAGGTTCATTCACCTTGTACTTGGAAGAAATGGGCCGGTCATCATATAAAGGCACCTCCCGGTCACCTGCG
>JAJUIC010000186.1 GCA_029265595.1 Flavobacteriaceae bacterium | reverse complement strand
CTTTAATGCTCCTTCAGATGTCCCTAAGATATAAGATATTTCTTTATACTTCAACTCCTCGAAATATTTCATATTGAAGACCTGTTGTTGCTTCTGGGGGAGGCTTGCCACGGCTTTCTGAAGCTTCAGTTGTATTTCGTCACCCTCAAAATACACATCACTCTCGAGCTGATCGATCAGGTGCTGCTGTAATTCCTCGGAAGAAATCTGTTGTTGTCGGGATTTCTGGTTCAGGAAATTGATGGATTCGTTATACGCAATCCGGTACATCCAGGAGTAAAGCTGGCTTTCCCCATTAAACTGGTGTATGTTTCTGTAGATCTTTATAAAAGTGTTCTGCAACACGTCATCCGTGTCGTCGTGGTTCTTAAGAATGTTCCGAATATGCCAATACAGCCGTTCCTGGTATTGGGACACAAGTTGGCGGAAGGCTGCTTCTTTAGTGGAGGGAGCCTGCAGATCCTTTACCAATTGTTTTTCGGATACGTCCAATAGGGGCATTTTTACTTGTCCTTCAATGGGCGCTAAGATAATGTTTATGCGATTAATTGCAGCCCCCTTAACGGGGTGTATTCTGAAGTCGTGGTCAATTTCATCGACAAACGACATTTTTTATCGGTGAAATACACTTTTTTCTTGGTCACTAGAAAAATATGTTGTACGTTTATACTGTTATTCGAAAGAAAACCTTTTTTGCCCCACAATGGATTTCTTTGCCCCCCATGTAGAGAAGTCAATACTACAAAGGATGAAAGCGACTTCATCCTTTTTTTATGCCTTCCAATCAGCGATGGAACCGTCCTGGATTGGCTGTAGGAATTTTAATCGAACGACTGCATTTCTACCAGTTTCTGGTAGACCCCCTCGGCCAGCAGCAGGTCCTGATGTTTGCCCTGCTCTACAATTTTCCCTTTCTGCATTACTACAATCCAATCGGCATTCTGAATCGTCGAGAGCCGGTGCGCTATCACCACGGAGGTTCTGTTTTTCATCATGTTCTCCAGGGCCTTCTGCACCAGCCGTTCGCTCTCGGTGTCCAGGGCAGAGGTTGCCTCATCCAGTATCATGATCGGAGGATTTTTCAAAACGGCCCGGGCAATCGAGAGTCGCTGTTTCTGTCCCCCGCTTAACCGGTTTCCGCTATCCCCGACATTCGTGTCCAGTCCCTGAGGAAGATCCTTTACAAACTCCCATGCATTGGCCACTTTAAGGGCGTCAATGATTTCCTGATCAGAAGCCGTTTCCTTTCCAACGATCATGTTGTTTCGGATGCTGTCATTGAACAGGATGGAGTCCTGAGTGACCAGCCCCATCAGACCCCGGAGGTCTTTCTTCTTGATTTGCCGGATATCCGTTCCGTCAATACTGATTCGGCCACTATTGACATCGTAGAACCGCGTCAGAAGATTGGCGATGGTCGATTTTCCACTGCCCGATTGGCCGACAAGCGCGACGGTTGTGCCTTTTTTCACCTCCAGGCTGAAATCCTCCAGGACATAGTCCTTCTCATAGCTAAAGGAAATGTTCTCAATATTAATGGACTGATCAAAGCTTTTCTTTTCAATAGCATCGGGAGCATCCTGAATATGGGAGCGGGTGTTGAGCACCTCAAAAATCCGCTCGGCCGCGGCATCTCCTTTCTTCACGCTGTAGGAGGCTTTGCTAATTTGTTTTGCGGGCGTAAGTATGTTATAAGCCAGTCCCATAAAAGCCAAAAAGACCGGGCCGTCCAGGGTTCCCTCCAAAAGCACCATCCGCCCACCAAACCACAGAATGATGACAATTACAAACACTCCCAAAAATTCACTGGTAGGGGAGGCCAGGTTCTGGCGATTTACCAGGCTGTTCAGGATGCGGCGTAGCCGGCCGGTAGAATCCTGGAATTTTTGTCGGAACCGGTTCTCGGCATTAAAACCTTTTACGATTTTAAGGCTGGAGAGCGTTTCTTCCACAAGCGAAAGAAAGTGCCCGTTTTCCTGTTGGGCCAGATTGGACTGGCTTTTGAGTTTTTTACCGATCAGGGAAATGATGAAGCCTGAGATGGGGAGAAACACAAAGACAAATATAGTGAGCTGGGGACTGATCATCACCATGGCGATAATGGTGAAAATAATCATCAGCGGTTCGCGCACCACCAGTTCCAAAATGGAGAGGAAGGAGGTCTGAACTTCATTGACATCTGCCGTAATCCTGGAGATGGTATCCCCCTTTCTCTTTTCAGAAAAGTAGGAGACCGGAAGACTGAGAATTTTATCGTAGATCGCATCACGCACATCTTTTAAAACCCCGTTTCGAAGGAAGGTCAGGAAAAATGCTGCGAGGTACCCAAAGAGGTTTTTCAAAAAGAACAGCCCCACGACAATCCCACAAATAAAGACCAGGGCACTGACCTGATCTTCCTGAACGCGCAGGGTCACCTGATAATTGAAATAGTCGGTCGCGTAATCTTTCAGACCAGAAATTCCTTCCCAGACCGGAGGCCTGGTCAGCTGCTGGGTTTCGCCAAATAAAATCTGAAGCACGGGAATCAGGGCGATGAAAGACAAGGTGCTAAAGATGGCATAAAGAATATTAAACAGAATATTCAGGACAGCGAACTGTTTGTAGGGTCGGGCGAAGTATAAGATCTTCTTAAAGTAATTCATCTAAAAATAGGTTTGGCCAGACCCCCGGGGAGCCTGACCATTTTAATCTCTGCTTTATAGGCGCCCAGAGGTCTTACGCCAGTTTAAGGTCCGTTTTAATGGCCTCGATCTTTTGGGATAGTTCTGCGCTTACGGCCTCAAAATCCTGTGGAGCAG
>JAJUIC010000113.1 GCA_029265595.1 Flavobacteriaceae bacterium | reverse complement strand
CTCTCAGCTGACATTCAGGAAAAACTAAATCAGTTGGACGTGCCGGTTCATTATTACGATCACGAGTATTCAGCTGAAGGAGCAAAAAAACTGATTGCTGCTGTAGCAGAGGATTTACAGGCAAAGCGGCCCCAGGAGTTAATCCAGTCCATTGATCAGGATTTAAATGAGTTGGAAGAACTGAATCCCAAACCTCGTGTTATGTTTATCTATGCAAGAGGAGGCGGAACCTTGCTTGTAGGTGGGAATAATACTCCCGCAGCTTCAATGATTGAACTGGCAGGGGCAACCAATGCGGCCACTGCCTTTGATGACTACCGGCCCCTGACCACTGAAGCTGTAGCACAGGCGAATCCCGATGTTATTCTATTGTTTGAAACAGGCCTTTCCAGCTTAGGAGGACCCCAGGGCTTAGAAGATGTGCCGGGATTAGCCACCACCACTGCTGTTAAGGAGCAGCAAATCATTTCCATGGACGGATTATACCTTACAGGATTCGGACCTCGTACGGGAGCTGCTGCCAAGGAGCTGAACCAAGCGTTGTCTGATTATGCGAAATAAACTTCGGATATACGGGGTACTAGGAGCAGTTGCGCTGCTTTGTTTATTTGTGGTTTCCAATATTTCCGGATTTTATACCATAGAATTAGAAAGTATGGGGCTGCTATTGCGTAACATATTCTCGCCGGAGGTGCATCCAAATCCGACGGACGCCTATATCTTCTATGAAGTGCGGTTACCCCGGACCCTCATGGGAATGGTTATGGGATGTGGACTGGCCATTTCCGGAGCTTCCCTACAGGGCATGTTTAAAAATCCACTGGCAACCCCCAGTATCATAGGGATTACTTCCGGAGCCGCTTTATTTGCGGCCATTTCCATTGTTCTGGGCAGCAGTATCAAAGCCATCCTTCCTGAATACTTCCATTATATGTTATTGTCTGCGGCTGCCTTTTTGGGGGCCATCCTGGTGATGTTCCTGGTTTATAATATCTCCTTCAAAGATGGAAAGACCCATGTGGTCATCATGCTATTGGCAGGAGTTGCTATTTCCGCATTGGCAGAAGCCATTACCGGATACCTCACCTTTATCTCGAATGAAGAGGAACTCCGGGATCTCACCTTCTGGCGCCTTGGAAGTTTGGGCGCAGCCAATTGGACGAAAGTGGGGATATTGACGCTGGTCACAGGTATTTCCTGTTTTTTCCTGATCAAGAATGGAAAAGCCTTAAATGCCATGATGCTGGGAGAAGAAAATGCCCAACATCTGGGTATCAATATCAAGCGTCATCATGCCGCCATCATCTGGTTCAGTTCGCTCATAGTGGGAACTTCCGTGGCCTTTGCCGGTACCATAGGATTTGTGGGACTCATTGTACCCTACATTCTGCGGTTGCTCATACGCTCCGACTACCGTGTCATCCTCCCTTTATCAGCATTATACGGAAGTGTACTGCTTTTGGGAGCTGATATCTTCAGCCGAACGTTTATGGCTCCGGTTGAAATTCCCATAGGGGTGATTACCGCCACCCTGGGAGCACCTGTTTTTATCATGATCCTGATTAGATTCAAAAAATCCCTCTAAAGCCATGTTACAGTTATCCGATATCCAGTTTCAAGTGAAAACCAAGATCCTTCTAAAGGATATTTCTCTTTCTGCGGGGCCCGGAGAACTTGTGGCGATATTGGGTCCCAACGGCGCTGGAAAAACCACGCTTCTTAAGAGCATTGCCAATGAAATTCCCTATAGTGGGAAGGTATTGTTCAAAGGGAAAGAAATGAACCAATGGAATGATAAGGAACTGGCCAAACATAAAGCCAAATTTTCCCAGCATAATTCTCAGGATATCCCACTTGTAGCAAAGGAGGTGGTGATGATGGGAAGGTATCCCTACTTTGGCAGTACCCCTAACAGGCGTGACTTGGAAGCAGTGGCATCCAGTATGCGCTTTACCGATACCCACTCGTTCAGGAACCGCCCCTACAATCAACTTTCAGGAGGAGAGAAACAACGGGTACATTTAGCGCGTATTTTCACGCAGCTTCATAACCCTGAGCAACATAAGATGGCGCTCTTGGACGAGCCGCTTAATAATCTGGATGTGCATTACCAGTATAAAATTCTAAATCAACTTAAAAGTTTTGTAGCAGCAGATAACCTGGCCATCGTGGTCATGCATGATATTAATCTGGCTGCTCAGTTCGCCGACAGCATTCTACTGCTCAAACAAGGGAATTGCGTGGAGTATGGCCCTCCTAAAGAAGTATTGACTGCCGATACCATATGCAACGTATACGATTTCCCGTGTCAGCTCGTGACACACCCCCATTCGGATACCCCCATGATTGTATTTGGCGAGCAAAAAGTGAAACCTAAACAAAAAACCAGTTATAATGAATTCACCAGCTAGACTTGTAGAACAATGGGAAGCTCTTAAATCAGAGCAACCTCAGCTTAGAATCCGCAATGCCGCAGCCACCCTGGGGGTGAGTGAAGTTGAACTTCTGGCCACCAATATCGGTAAATCGGTCACCCGTCTTCGAAATGAACCTAAAGAAATTCTCAAAGAAATCGAGTCATTAGGTAAGGTTATGGCGCTGACCAGAAACGATTCCTGTGTGCACGAACGCAAAGGCGTTTATGATAAACCAGGAATCAATAAATCCCCTGTCGGTTTATTTACGGGAGTGGACATTGACCTGAGAATCTTCTTCGAGCATTGGCACTCGGCCTTCGCTGTCACTGAAATGGCTCGGGGAAAAGAGCGAAACAGCCTCCAGTTTTTTGGAAAGGATGGACTGGCCATCCATAAAATTTATCTCGTTCCTCAAAGCAATGTGCAGGCTTTCCAGGAGCTTGTGGAAAAATACAAACACTCCAATCAGGATCCTGTGGAAACAGTCAGCCCAGTAGAAGACCAGAAGACCTACAAGCAGGACGAAGAAGTGGATGTCCCCGGATTTCAGAAAGCCTGGCTAAATATGCAGGATACCCATCAGTTTTTTGGGATGCTCACCAAATATGAGGTCAGCCGTGTTCAGGCCCTACGACTTGCTCCGGATACCTATCATGCGGCATTATTAGATAATAGCAAAATCGTGAAACTTCTGGAAATGGCTGCTGCCAAAGAAGTTCCGATCATGGCCTTTGTTGGGAACCGCGGAAATATACAGATCCATTCGGGTCCGATTAAAAAAACCCTCTGGCATGAAAACTGGTACAATGTACTGGACCCAGACTTTAACCTTCATCTCAACATGGATGATGTCGCACAGACATGGGTGGTGAGAAAACCCACAACGGATGGCGTCGTAACTTCCGTAGAGGTTTTTGATGAGCAGGAAGAACTCATTGTGCAATTTTTCGGAGCCCGAAAACCCGGTATTCCTGAGCTGCCTGAGTGGCAGAAGATAGTTCAAGAGCTTCAAAGTTTGTAATAATGTGGAAACGCTGTTTAGGAATCCTGTGCCTTGTCACCATTATAAGTGTCAGGGCACAGTCTCAGGAATTAAAGTCACACCAGATTTATGACCAGCAAAAGCAGCCTGTCACCTTTTCTGAAATGGCAGAGGCTTTAAAGGGGTACGACGTAATACTTTTCGGGGAATTCCACAACAATCCCGTCATTCACTGGATACAACTTCGTCTGACCCAGGAACTTTACCAGCAATCGGAAGACCTGGTTCTGGGTGCTGAAATGCTGGAAGCAGATAACCAGCTTATTTTAGATGAATATTTTGAAGGCCTTATAGACAACAAACGTTTTGAGGCCGAGATGCGACTGTGGCCGAATTATTCCACGGATTACAAACCCCTGGTTGAATTCGCCAGGAACAATAATCTGAAATTCGTAGCCACTAATATTCCGCGTCGCTACGCCAGTTTGGTATCGAAACAGGGACTGGAAAGCCTGGACAGCTTATCGCAATTAGCACAGACTTATATTGCGCCGCTTCCCATTGAAGTAGATACCCTTACCCCAGGTTACGGAGAAATGTTCGATATGATGAAGCGTCATTCCTCCCAGGGCATGGAACCCATAAATTTTATCGCAGCTCAGGCTGTTAAAGATGCCACTATGGCTCATTTTATCAATGGTAATCTTCCCGCGGAAGGAGTGTTTATACACTTTAACGGGGATTACCACAGTAAGCAGTTCGGAGGCATATACTGGTATCTGACACGACTAAATCCATCCCTGGAGATTGCCGTCATAGCGGTGTTTGAGGACCCTGAGGAGACATTGGACTTTCCAGAAAACGAAGAACATCCGGCCACCTTCAGCATAGTCGTTCCCTCCAGTTTTACCAAAACCCATTAGCCTAAGCAAATTGTGTATAAACAAGTCCGCCTAAGAAGAATCCTATACTCCCTTGTCCCGGCGATTGTCGGGGAATCCTGTGGTGAATAAAACCATGGAAACCTTCACCCAAATCAAGAAGTTCAACATTCTTCTGCAGACCAGCATCCAGGCTGTTCCCTTTTGAATTTTGCGGATGAAAAGGATAAGTGGGTTCAGTTCAAATTCAGGAAAATGAAAAAAATCCCTCCTCCGCCACAAGAAACTTTTATCCCGGAAGCAATGGAAGCAAACTTCCAGCATATTCACCTGCAGATTAAAGATCTTTACCCTCTGAACTCCGGAAAACAGAACCCATAAAAAGAATTGTACCTTTGAGTCTAAGGGAAAATTATCCAGAAATATAAAGAACTATAAACATGAATGTGATACGCATTTTAGTGGCAGGATGTGGAAATATGGGAGCTTCTCATGCAATAGCTTATCATAATATTGAGGGATTTGAAATATGTGGGCTTGTTGCCAGAGGCCAAAGTAAACAGGTCCTTAACGACAGGTTGGGAGGCTCCTATCCATTGTTTGACAATTATGAAGAGGCTTTACATGAAACAAATCCAGATGCCGTTTGTATATCGACCTACCCCGACACGCATGAGGATTATGCCATCAAAGCCTTTGGTAAAGGCTGTCATGTATTTATGGAGAAGCCCATTGCCGATACCGACCAGGGGGCTGAACGAGTAGTTGAAGCCGCCCGCAAGGCGGATAAGAAACTGGTCATCGGCTATATCCTGCGACACCACCCCTCCTGGAAGAAGTTCATCGATATCAGTAGGGATATGGGTAAACCTTTGGTGATGCGCATGAATCTCAACCAGCAAAGCCAGGGCAGTGCATGGAATGTACATAAGAACCTGATGAAGAGTCTGAGCCCGATTGTGGACTGCGGGGTGCACTATATTGATGTGATGTGCCAAATGACCCGGTCCAACCCGGTCCAGGTTCATGCTATAGGAGCCCGGCTCACAGATGAAATTCCCAAGGACAACTATAATTATGGGCAGTTACAAATCAAATTTGAAGATGGTTCCATAGGTTGGTACGAAGCGGCATGGGGCCCTATGATCAGTGAAACCGCTTTTTTTGTAAAAGATGTATTCGGACCCAAAGGTTCCGTGTCCATTGTAGCCAAAGAAGCTGCCGCTGCCGGAAAATCCGATGCTGTCGAAGCCCATACCAAGACAGAGTCCCTGAAAGTCCACTACGCACAACTCAATGAAGAAAATAAATTTGCCAAAAAAGATCAATGGGTTGATTTAAAGGATGAGCCTGACCACCAGGAACTATGTAACAGAGAACAACGTTTTTTCCTGCAGGCCATAAAGGACAATGTAGACCTAACCGCTCACGCCCAGGATGCCGTAAACAGCCTGCGGGTAGCCCTGGCGTGCGATGAATCTGTAAGAACCGGTGACATCGTCAAGATCCAGCCCTTTACCCTGAGTTAGACTTCATATTAATTAAAACAGAGGCTGAGAATTATTCCCAGCCTCTGTTATTATCGGTTCAATAAAAATTTACCAGTGATTTTTTTCTAGTCCTGAAGTCGCGCCACAGCTTCAATCAGCATCATCCCGCTGAGCTGAGTCGATAAGTCGGTGATTCCATCCGGTCTCTTTGACCAGGAAGGTCCTACCAGTCTAGGAGCATCCAACATTCCGTCCTCCACCAACGTCATGGCATTGAGTTCCAGAAACTCCCTGAGTTGTTTGGCGGTATTATTATCCACATCAGGATGCTGACCCAGCTCCGCCAGATACCTCACAAGAATTCCTTTGAACAGTCCGCCATCACCCTGACCTTCATCCTTTAAAATGGTACCGTCTCTTAAAACGCCCGTATTCAATACAGCTTTTGCTGATCGGATCGCATCGTTCAGATAAACAGTCTCCCCTGTCGCCTCGTAGAGCTCCACGCCAGCTCCTATATAGGTTCCGACGTTATAGGTGAAAATCCAGTCCTTTTTGATGACCTCTTGTCCGTTATCAAGTGCGATATGATCCCACACCAATCCGGTCTG
>JAJUIC010000191.1 GCA_029265595.1 Flavobacteriaceae bacterium | reverse complement strand
TACCGAACTCACCGGCAGCAAAATGGCCCCTGCCTGCCACACCTTATCATACAACATCCATTCTTTTAATCCTTTGATGAAAATGTCATCTACCTCTCGCAAGATACGTAACTTTTCAGCAGTCACATCCCCTAAAATCCGGATCGCAAGTCCAGGGCCGGGAAAAGGATGCCTGCCCAGTAATTCCGGTGCGATACCCAATTCCTTTCCAACTCTTCTAACCTCATCTTTAAACAACATCCGCATCGGCTCCACGATTTTCAGTTTCATGAAATCCGGCAGCCCTCCCACATTGTGATGGGATTTAATGGTCGCCGATGGCCCATTGACTGATATGGATTCAATGACGTCCGGATAAATTGTTCCCTGCGCCAAATATTTAACGTCAGAAATCTGGTGCGCCTCATCATCGAATACCTCGATAAAGGTCTTTCCAATCGCTTTCCTTTTAGCTTCGGGATCCGTGATACTAGCCAGAGCATCCAAAAAACGTGCCGTAGCATCTACGCCTTTAACGTTTAGTCCCATGTGCTTGTATTGATCCAGCACGCTCTCATACTCGTTTTTACGCAACAATCCGTTGTTCACGAAGATACAGTACAGGTTCTTGCCGATGGCTTTGTGAAGCAGGACCGCTGACACGGTAGAATCCACTCCTCCACTCAGACCCAGTACCACTTTCTCCTGACCAATTTCTTCTTTAAGGTTTTGAACGGTTTCCTCTACAAAGGCCCGGGGAGTCCAGTCCTGAGGAACTCCGGCAATTTTTACCAGGAAGTTCTCCAGTAATTGTTTTCCATCGGTGGAGTGATACACCTCGGGATGGAACTGAATTCCGAAGGTGGGTTCTCCCTCTATTCTAAAGGCGGCATTTAACACGTCAGGAGTACTGGCCAAACGAACAGCACCATCTGGTAATTCGTTAATGGTGTCGCTATGACTCATCCATACCTGAGAGTTTTCGTTTATGCCATCAAAAAGGGGTTCTGCATCTTTAATCAGGGAAAGGTTGGCTCTCCCATACTCGCGGATTTCAGAAGGTTCTACCCTGCCTCCGTTAAATTGTGCCAGAAGTTGCGCCCCATAACATACCCCTAAAAGAGGTATTTTTCCACGGATTCCAGACAGGTCAGGCCGGGGAGCTTCCTCCGCCCGAACTGAAAAAGGACTTCCTGACAGAATAACCGCTTTAAAAGGGCTCAGGTCCTGAGGAATCTTGTTGAAGGGGATAATTTCGCAGAAAATGCTAAGTTCTCTCACTCGACGTGCAATCAATTGCGTGTACTGAGAACCGAAGTCTAAAATGAGTACGTTATTTTGCATGCACAAAAATAGGAATTTGAGGCAATATTCGGTCCTGAGTACTTATAATTTTATATTTTTACGGGAAACTTACCCTTATGAAATATCTTACCGCCATCATCTTCGCTGTAGCCATCGTATTGGCCGCATTTTTTCTGGGAAACTCCTATGTGGAAAGGGCCAATCCCAAGGGCTCCATTCAGGTAACGGGATCCGGAAGTGAAGATTTCACCTCTGATTTAATCGTCTGGGAAGGCACCTTCAGAAGGGCCAATCCCAATCTGGTTGAAGCCTTTGAAGCCCTGGATAAAGATAAGGAGACCGTTCGAAGTTATCTGGTAGAAAAAGGAATTGCCAGTGAAAATATTATTTACAATTCCGTTCAAACCCATGAACAGCGGGAGAGTCAATATCAAAATGGCAATTATGTGGGCTCCGTATTTATGGGCTACGAACTGATTCAACCCGTTAAAATCGAATCCACCGATGTAGAACTCATCGAAACCGTGGCGCGGGAAATTACCGAGCTACTCAATAAAGGCGTTCAGTTTAACTCCACTCCTCCCCGGTATTATTACACAAAGCTGTCGGATCTGAAGATTGAAATGATAGCCAAAGCTACCGAGGATGCCCGTATACGGGCTGAACGTATAGCGCAGAATAGCGGAGGCTCCCTGGGGGACCTCAAAAACGCCAGTTTGGGAGTGTTCCAAATAACCGGGCAGAACAGTGGCGAAGATTATAGCTGGAGCGGGGCTTACAACACCGCCGATAAAAAGAAGACCGCTTCTATAACGGTACGATTGGAGTATGACATCGACTGATGCGCAGGAGGCTGAATATACCGTCTGATGTAAGAACAATAAAGAAAATACATGTGAGAGAGATTTTGACTTGTGAATGGAGAAAGCTGGTTTTTGCGAACTATCAGGTTCCTGCAGAACTATTGGAGCGGCACCTGCCACCTCAAACCGAGCTGGATTATTTCAATGGGAAATGCTATGTCAGCCTGGTGGGTTTCAGTTCAAAAAGGTAAATGCCGGGGGAATTCCGATTCCCTTTCATACGGATTTTGAAGAAATCAACCTCCGGTTCTACGTTAAGCGCTTTGATGGGAATCAATGGCGGCACGGAGTTGTTTTTCTCAAAGAGATCGTAGACCGACCCGCGCTGAGTTTTCTGGC
>JAJUIC010000119.1 GCA_029265595.1 Flavobacteriaceae bacterium | reverse complement strand
CTTTCTGATGAGGAAAGAAGGCACCAGAAGGGAGCGGAAATTGAAGTAAATGAAGTTGTCTCAGCTCTTGTCCCATAGCCTCCAGGCTCCAAAAGGCTTCGGCGGTAGCTGGAAGATATAGGCCAGAAGGGTTTTTGTCTTCAATTGATAATTTTGTGTGGGTGGCATAGATAAAATCAAGGAGCTGACGCCAGTTAAAACTCGTTCGAAAAGAAGGTTGAACCTCGGAACTCTGGATAAAGCAAAGGTTATCTGACCCTTCTACAGACAGAAAATCCAGTCCTAGTGAATTTGCCGCTTTTTGAACTACCGAATCATCCAGATCGGGAAGATATCCATTTTTGATTCTTCTGATCTGGCTATTATCAACTCCGGATAAGGGTTTGGGTAGCAGAGAAAGATAATCCAAGAGGGTCATGGCTCTACTTATTTGAAAATTACTTCGAGCCCGTCTGATTGGGGGGAGCCGCCTTTGGGGATCGGCGGGTAAAAATAGCAACAATGGCAGAGGTGAGAAAACCCATCATGGCAGCACCAATGAGGCCCTGCAAAATGTAGCTGGGAAGACTGAAGGTAATCTGAGCCTGCTCTTGTGTGAGCAATCCGTTGTCCACGGCATAACTTCCAATATTTTCCAGGTAGTTAGGCGAGACCACTTCCAGTGCCAGGTAATTCACTGCCGGGGACAGCAGCATGACTATGAAGGTGATCTTAAGGCCGGTAATGAAACCCTCACCGTAGGTCATATACCCATCATAAAACTTGTTCCTTTTTTCGAGTAATGCCAGTACGAATATGATAATGGAGGGTAGGGCCACGAAATTGGTGATAGTGGCATGTTTTTCCACATGCTCTCCATGGAGTCCAAGGCTTCGTTCCAGAAGAATCCACCCAAGGGTCATGAGGCTAAAGATAAGGGCCCATTTGATTTCAATGCGAAAGTGTTTCATTTTCGTGTAATGGTATAAAATACTGAGAATCGATGGAGTAACAGGTTACCCAATGACGATGTCTATACGGCCGGTGAAGTACCCTCTGACCTGGGCTTTTAAAGACCGGAACTTATCCAGATGCGCTTCGATGTTCTGGGTGAATTCTTCATGGGAATTCAGAAAGAATTTCTCGCATTGCATATCCTGGCATTCGTTGATGCTATCGGTCTGGTTGCGGTAATCAATCAGGCTATCCAGATAATGATCATTTGCCTGGTCCACTTTAAGAAATTCTGAAATTAAATCAGTTTTTTTTGGTTCGTCCAAAAGAGAACTCGTTTTAACGCCTTCTATCAGACGCCGGTAAAAGATGGTTTCTTCTTTAATGGCGGCAAGATGCTTTTGCCACTTTGCGACATCGCGTTTGATATATATGTTCCGGATGTCTTGGTCATCATAATGATCCAGGATCTCTTCTTTCATAGGAGCTGGATTTAGAAAATGTACCGCCTCCGACCACGCACAGGCGTGGCAGGAGGCAATACATCAGATTGTACTTTTTCCCATAAGGGAATAAAATTTAAATTATGGGAAGATGCCACGCTGGATATAGGCGGTTTCAATTCGGCCAATGGCGAGCATGTAAGCAGCGGTTCGCCAGTCGACCTGTTCTTCACTCACCTTATTCTCTACCTTGTGGAAGACTTCCGTTATCTTCTTTTCTATTTTGGCCATCACTTCATCCAGCTGCCAAAGCTCTCCATTGCGGTTTTGCAACCATTCGAAGTAACTTCCAATCACGCCCCCTGAATTACATAGAATATCCGGGATAATGGTTATTCCCTTGTCCAGAAGAATCTTCTCTCCCGCATTATCAGTAGGTCCATTGGCTCCTTCCGCCACAATTCTGGCCTTTATCTGATCTGCGTTACTGGCAGTAATCTGGTTTCCAAGTGCAGCCGGAATCAGAATATCACACTCAATTCCCCAGAAATCAGCCGGATCAATTTCCGGTGCGCCATCAAATCCCTGAATGGATCCCTTACGGGGTTTGGAATGCTCATAGAGATCATCTACTGAAATGCCGTCTTCTTTATACAAGGTGGCATGAGCATCCTGGACAGACAGCATGATGGCTCCGTCACGGGTCAGGAATTTTGAGGCCCAATACCCCACGTTTCCGAATCCCTGAACAATGAATTTCTTACCTTCCAACGTCTCGCCTCTGCTTTCATGAAGCAGGCGGATGTTGAGGTAAACCCCAAATCCGGTAGCTCGGTCACGACCTTCCAGTCCGCCGGTTCCTACTGGTTTTCCGGTAACAACGTGTTGGTTCTGGGATCGCTCCCCAGGAGCTTTGGTGGACATATAGGTGTCAGCTATCCAGGCCATGGTCTGGGCATTGGTGTTGACATCCGGAGCCGGAATATCAAGCTCAGGTCCGATATTATCCCCCAGGGCATAGGTGAAACGGCGGGTAATCCGCTCGAGTTCAGCCAGAGAATAATTTCGCGGGTCGATCTGGATTCCTCCTTTAGCCCCTCCGTAAGGAAGACCGGCAAGGGAAGTCTTCCAGGTCATCCAGATTGCCAGGGCTTTGGCATCTTCGACATCCACAGTCGGGTGATACCTCAATCCCCCTTTATAGGGTCCCAGAGCATTGTTATGCTGTACACGGTAACCTGTGAAGATTTCCACCTCCCCATTGTCCATCTTCACCGGGAAGTGGACGATGAGCTCATTGTTAGTGATTGCAAGAATCCGACGAATGTTTGGGTTGAGATTCATTCGATCGGCAGTCTTGTTAAACTGCTGTAGGACATTGTCATACATGCTCGGCTTTTTCGCTTCTTCAGTCACAAGAATTGCTTTTAATGATTTGTAGACATTTTTTTAACCTTCTCTCCCGCAGCGGTTTTCAATCTGCGGTAAAGACCACTGGAACCCGTCCTGCGGCCTGAATCATACCGAGAGATAAGTACGATTTCATACCCTAATCAACTTGCAAAGGTTATAAAAATCTTTGCCATTTCGCCCTTAATTTTGACAAATTAATCGTTGTAGAAGTTGTTTTTAAAAAACGTTGTAGTTCCGGTTCTTTGTTTTACGCAAGGTCCGCAAATTAAACCGGATTTTCTTCCTGGTTTACCGCCCTTTGCTTGTTATTTCTTCAAAGGTTTCTGAGGTTACTTGCTCATTTTCCCGATCATAGCAAACCAGGTACACTTCCAGATCCGCAGAATGTTCCAGCTCTTCCAGTACGGTAGATACCGCAATTTTTGCGGCCTGTTTTTTTGGATAGCCATATACCCCCGTACTGATGTTTGGAAAAGAAATTCTTACGCAATTATGCTCCCTGGCCAGTCTTATGGAATTTCGATAGCAGGAGGCAAGTTGCCGGGGTTCGCCATTGCCACCGCCCCTCCAAATGGGGCCGACCGTGTGAATAACCATTTTGGCCGGTAATCGACCTGCGGTGGTTGCGACCGCTTCTCCGGTTGGACAGGGTCCTCTTTCTGCTACTATTGCCTGGCACTGCCTCAAGATTTCAGGTCCGCCAGCAGCATGAATGGCTCCGTCCACACCTCCGCCTCCTCGCAGACCGGAATTGGCTGCATTTACGATGGCATCAGTAGGGATGGATGTTATGTCTCCTTTAATGATTTGTATCGGCATGACAAGGAAAGGATTTAAAAGTATTTTATTCTTTGGGCTGATCGTCCATATCGTCCAGAATCTTCTGTACGTTCTTCTGGGTTTGATATAATTTATTCCTGCAGATTTTTACCAGATAAGCCGCTCTTTTCAGGCGCTGATCCAGTTGATCGATGTTGATTTCATCTTGTTCCATGCCCTGAACAATTCGTTCGAGCTCTTCAAAGGCCTCTGTGTAGGTTGGTTCCTGTTCCATGTGATCAATGCTGTTGCTTTACAAATTTTGGATCCCTAAAGGATCAATATCTATTTCTATGGGTTGATTTTCTGACATTCGTTCCTCCGTTTTTTCGACCCTGCTTATGACGTAACCATTGGTCAGTTGGGTTTCCAAAAGTGCAGCTTCGGGAATCTCTTCAATACTTTGAACAATTCTTCCACCAACTCTGGAGATGGAGTATCCTTTTTTCAGGATGTTATCGGGGGAAAGCAGACGAATGTTAGTGGCAAATGCCTCCAGAGAACGCTGGTGGTTGATGATAAGACTCTTGCTGTGACGGTAAAGCCCCTGATGGATCTGGTCGAGGTTTCGCCGGTTACTGTCAAAGGTCCACCTGGTGATGGACTGCAACATTCGGGTGGACTGGTGAAGTGCCGAGAACGCTGTTTCAAATCTTTGTCCCATCAGGTATTTGATACGCTCAAGGTTTTCTCGCAGTGGAAAGGCGACTTCATGGAATTTCTGTAGCAGGAATTCCGCAACTTTCGTCGGGGTGATAAAACTCTGGTAACATACCATTTCCGACACGGTCATATTGGTAGAGTGGCCGATTCCCGTAATCACGGGCAACGGAAAAGAAGCAATCGCTCTGGAGAGCTGGTAATTGTCATAACAACTCAAACCAATGTCACCACCCCCACCACGAACGATGAGGACGGCATCAAAAAGATCCAGGTGATCCTGGATGTTTTTGAGCTGGCTGATTATCGTGGTAATGGCCCGTTCTCCCTGCAGTACTGCCGGAAAAAGCTTGAGGTGGTACTGATAGCCCCAGCTATTGTGCTCAAGCACGCTCAGAAAATCCTGATATCCCTTGCTGCTCTCGACAGAGATCACCGCTAAGGTTTTAGGAAGTAGCGGAAGTGGTTTCCCTTTATTAGCGGTAAAGAGTGCTTCCTGTTTCAGACGCTGAATGGTGGCTGCTTTTTGCCGGGCCAGTTCCCCAAGGGTATAGTGAGGGTCCATGTCCAGGATGTTCACAGAAAGCCCGTAAACCGCATGATAATTTACCTGCACCTGCATTACCACGCTCATATCATCCCTTAGCTGCTCCTGCAGGACCTCCTGAAAGTTTTGATTGATTTGGTCAAATTGCTTCTTCCAAATGGTTCCGCGCATCTCGGCTACGATACGACCCTCTTTCTTCTCAGCCAGTTCGGGATAGGCATGCCCCGAATGCTGATAATAATTCAGTTTAACAATATCTGCTTTGACCCACACCAGGTTGCTGCAGTAGGTCTGAATAACCTGTTCTATCGCCTTACTGAGCCGTGAGAGCGGGAATATTTTTTTATCCTGCATTTTGCCTGATTTTGTGTTTTTAAAGGTAACAAAAATTACAGGGATGATGTGGGCTTTTTCACTTTCTAAGCTCAGAGGGCCTTCTTTGAAATCAATGGTCTTTCGTACCTTTGATGAAATACTTAAACATGTGTACCGTAACCCTCAGTCACCGTGATGATGGTTTTATACTTACTTCCAACAGAGATGAGGCAATTGCCCGAGGGACCCTGCCTCCGAGGCAGTATGTGGAAGATCAGGTCCGCCTGTTGTATCCCCAGGATCAGGAAGCGGGTGGAACCTGGATAGGAGTGAGTGACCGCAACCGGGCAATATGCTTGTTGAACGGAGGATTTGAGCCGCATAAGCGGCAGCCTCCCTATAGGCAGAGCAGGGGACTGGTTGTGAAAGATTTATTGAAGGCGTCTGATTTTATCCTGGCTGCAGAGCGCTACGATTACCAGGGCATAGAACCCTTTACCTGTGTGATTGTGGATTGCCCGGGTGCAGAAATTAATTCCTATGAACTGGTTTGGGATGGTGCCCGAAG
>JAJUIC010000062.1 GCA_029265595.1 Flavobacteriaceae bacterium | reverse complement strand
TACTTTTGTGCTTTATCAAAACAACACTTATTTAATGAATACAAACTCCTTTGCTTTACGTCATATTGGACCCCGTGAATCCGATCTTCGTGAGATGCTGGATACCGTCGGGGCGGAATCCCTGGAACAATTAATCTATGAGACCATTCCGGATGATATACGCCTGAAAGAAGAGCTCAAGCTCGACCCTGCACTCAGTGAGAATGAATACATCACTCATATCCTGAAAATGGCGAGCAAGAATAAGATCTTTAAAACGTATATCGGTCTGGGCTACCACGAAACCATTTTACCTCCGGTGATTCAGCGTAACGTGCTGGAAAATCCAGGATGGTATACCGCCTATACACCCTATCAGGCAGAAATTGCCCAGGGAAGGCTGGAAGCCCTGCTCAATTTCCAGACGGTAGTTTCTGATCTGAGCGGGATGGACCTGGCCAATGCTTCCTTGCTGGATGAGGCAACTGCAGCGGCTGAAGCCATGTCTCTTTTATATGATGTACGAAGCAGGGAGCAAAAGAAAAATGAGGTGGTAAAATTCTTTGTCTCAGAAGAATTGCTGCCACAGAATATTGATGTGCTTAAAACCCGGGCCGTTCCACTGGATATTGAACTGGTAATCGGCAATCACGAGGAATTTGATTTTTCCGAGGATTTCTTCGGAGCCATCCTGCAGTATCCCGGAAAATACGGGCAGGTATATGACTACAAGTCTTTCATGGAAAAAGCCGGTGCTGCTGGAATCCGGATTGCAGTGGTGGCGGATATCCTGAGCATGGTCCAATTGGAAGCTCCTGGAAAAGCCGGCGCGGATGTAGTCGTGGGTACTACCCAGCGTTTGGGTATTCCGATGGGCTACGGAGGACCCCACGCAGGTTTCCTTGCCACCCGCGAAGAATTTAAAAGAAACATTCCCGGCCGTATCATAGGAGTCTCCAAGGACGCTGACGGTAAAATGGCCCTGAGAATGGCCCTGCAGACCAGAGAGCAGCATATTAAGCGCGACAAAGCCACGTCTAATATCTGTACCGCCCAGGTGCTCCTGGCGGTGATGGCTGGTTTCTATGCCGTTTATCACGGTCCGGAAGGCTTAAAATACATCACCAGTAAAATCCATCGCTCGGCTGTTAGCCTGGAAGATGCCCTGAAGGGATTAGGGTACAAACAATTGAACACGCAGTACTTTGATACGCTGCTTCTGGAGGCCGATGCCGAGTCCATTCGACCGATTGCACTTTCCAGGGAAATCAATTTCTACTATCCCGATGCCAATCACGTGGCTATTTCGCTGAACGAATCAACCACCCTGGCGGATCTCAATGATATTGTAGCTGTTTTTGCAGAGGCTGCAGCAAAAGAGGCTCCTTTGTTGGAGGCGCTTTCAGAAGAAGTACGCATTCCTGAGTCGGTGGCCCGAAAGTCGGAATTCATGACCCATGAGGTCTTTAATACCTTCCATTCCGAAACGGAAATGATGCGGTATATCAAAAGACTGGAGCGAAAGGATCTGGCCCTGAACCATTCCATGATTCCACTGGGGTCTTGTACCATGAAGTTGAATGCGGCGGCTGAAATGTTACCCATTAGCTATCCGCAGTGGGGCAATATTCACCCTTTTGTGCCTTTAGATCAGGCGGAAGGCTATCAAATCGTCCTGAAGAAACTCGAACAGCAGCTTTCTAAAATCACTGGATTAGCGGATACTTCCCTGCAGCCGAACTCGGGCGCTCAGGGAGAATATGCTGGGCTGCTGGCCATTCGCGCCTATCATCAGTCACGCGGAGAAAGTCACAGGAACATCTGTCTGATTCCTTCCTCAGCTCACGGAACCAATCCGGCTTCGGCTGTTATGGCCGGAATGAAGGTGGTGGTGACCAAGTCTTCTGAAGAAGGAAATATAGATGTGGAGGATTTACGGGAAAAGGCAGAAAAGCACAAAGATAATTTAGCTGCTGTCATGATTACTTACCCCTCGACTCACGGAGTCTATGAATCAGCCATTCGCGAAATCACCGGGATTGTTCATGACAATGGTGGGCAGGTTTACCTGGACGGAGCCAATCTCAATGCACAAATAGGCTTTACCAATCCAGGTGTCATCGGCGCGGATGTTTGTCACCTGAATCTGCACAAAACCTTCGCCATTCCTCATGGTGGTGGCGGCCCAGGGGTCGGACCTATTTGTGTGGCCGACCATCTGGTTCCGTTCCTACCCGGAAACCCCGTGGTTAAGACCGGTGGAGAGCAAGCCATTACAGCGGTTTCAGCGGCTCCTTACGGTTCTGCACTGGTATGTCTGATTTCCTATGGTTATATCACCATGCTAGGGGCTGAAGGTCTTAAAAAATCTACAGAAACAGCCATTTTGAACGCCAACTATATTAAGGCGCGTCTGGAAGGAAAATATGAAGTTCTATATAGCGGCGAGCGCGGAAGAGCCGCTCACGAGATGATTGTGGATTGCCGTCCTTTCAAGGAAAAAGGAATTGAGGTAACTGATATTGCCAAACGCCTGATCGACTACGGCTTCCACGCACCTACCGTTTCTTTCCCAGTAAACGGAACCCTGATGATTGAGCCTACAGAGAGTGAGAGCAAAGAGGAGCTGGACCGGTTCTGTGATGCGATGCTCTCCATTCGCCAGGAAATCGAAGAATCAAGCTCGGAAGAGGCCAATAATGTGCTGAGGAATGCTCCGCATACCCTGGAAATGCTTACCTCGGATGAGTGGGACCTTCCCTACTCCAGAGAAAAGGCGGCCTATCCGCTGGAGTACCTGCGAACCAATAAATTCTGGCCGGCCACCCGCAGGGTTGATGATGCCTTTGGTGACCGTAACCTGATGTGTAGCTGCCCTCCTATTGAGGAGTATGTCTAATCAAACAAAACCCCGGTTCTTTTAAAGTTCCGGGGTTTTTTCTTGCTCTGGCCTCTTTTCTTGTGGGTCAGGAAATTCCCAGTAAAAGACCCGTTTGGTTCTACTTGTTTTAACGTTTCTTTCAAAACGGGTGATTTCACTGAAAGGTTTCCAAAACTGGACAATTAACCGGGGATTTGTTATTATTGCGTCGGATGTTTTAGTACTTTTGAAGATTACCCAGTATCAAGAATTTGAAAATGAATATAAAGATTACGGGCGTTGGAAGCTACGTCCCTGAAAATGTACAGAAAAATGAAGACTTCCAGAAGCACGAGTTTCTGAATGAAGACGGCTCCGCTTTTGGCCATCCGAATGCTGTGATTATTGAAAAATTCAAGGCCATTACCGGAATAGTAGAACGGCGTTATGTCGATCCGGCCCTGACCACGTCTGATATTGCTTATCTGGCTGCTGAAAGGGCCATCCAGGATGCGGGAATAGATCCGGAAGAATTGGATTATCTAATTGTGGCACACAACTACGGGGATGTACCTCACCAGCAGATACAAAGTGATACGGTACCGAGTCTGGCTTCCCGTGTCAAGCATAAACTTCGCATTAAGAATCCTCGCTGTGTAGCCTACGATATTCTCTTTGGGTGTCCAGGATGGGTTCAGGCTGTTATCCAGGCCAATGCTTTTATTAAAAGTGGCATCGCCAAAAAATGCCTGGTTATTGGTGCTGAGACCCTCTCCCGGGTGGTAGACCCTCATGATCGGGATTCCATGATTTATTCTGATGGAGCCGGCGCGACGGTTGTTGAGGCTTCTGAGGAAGAAGGTGGTATTGTGGCACACGAGAGCGCGACCTTTGCCTTCAATGAAGCGAATTATATATTTTTTGGAAAATCCAACAATCAACTTCTGGATGATGAACGCCGGTATATTAAAATGCACGGCCGAAAAATCTACGAATTTGCCCTGACGGAAGTTCCCAATGCCATGAATGCCTGTTTACAAAAAAGTGGTTTCGGAATTGAGGATGTGAAAAAGATCTTGATTCACCAGGCCAATGAAAAAATGGATGAAGCCATTGTCAAAAGGTTCTATAAAATAAACGGCACGACTCCTCCCGAAGGCGTCATGCCGATGTCTATTAACAAGCTCGGTAACAGTAGTGTTGCAACGGTCCCTACCCTTCTGGATTTGATTCTGAAAGGAAAACTGGAAGACCAGGAATTGAAAAAAGGAGACGTTATCCTTTTTGCCAGTGTGGGTGCCGGGATGAATATCAATGCAATCGTGTACCAGTTCTAGCATGTACGAGAACTCTTATCCCGCCAAACGCTATCAACAGACCTTAAGCTTTTTGAAAGAGGTGGTTCCTCCTCCGGCGGAACTTTTGGATATCGGGGTACGCAATCCCTTTGCTGAAATTATGGAGCAAGAAGGGTATCAGGTACACAACACCGCGGGAGAAGACCTGGATATGGATTTGTCGGGGGTGCGCTTGCATCCGGCTCCTATTGTGACGGCTTTTGAAATTCTTGAGCATCTGGTGGCTCCTTATAATTTACTGCGGGAACTTAAAGCAGAAAAACTAGTGGCCAGTGTGCCCTTGCGACTGTGGTTTGCCAGTGCCTACCGTAGTAAAACGGATCCCTGGGATCGGCACTTCCACGAATTTGAAGACTGGCAATTTGATTGGTTACTGGAAAAAGCAGGCTGGAAGATAAAAAAGAGACACCAATGGACGCATCCGGTCAATAAAATCGGCTTGCGACCCCTTCTTCGCAGGTTTACCCCCCGGTATTATATCGTCTACGCGGAGAGGGAGTAGGTTTAAAACCACCGCTCTTTTCGGGAATAAAGTGCTGAAAACTATGAGATTTGCCATTATCATTCCGGCTCACAATGAAGCGGATTTTTTACCGGCAATGTTGCAGTCTCTGCTCCACCAAAGTCTACCGGCATCTGAGATTGTAGTAGTGGATGACCATTCCTCGGACCATACCGCTTCCATTGTGGAGCAGTTGATGAGAAAAGCTCCAAATCTGAAACTTGTCACCGCTGATTCTGCCCCTGTGCATGCCCCGGGAGGAAAAATAGTAAAAGCTTTCTATCAGGGATATGAGCATTTGAAAAAAGACTTTGAGGTCATTTGCAAATTTGATGCGGACCTAATCTTTCCCAGGGAATACCTAGAGACTCTCATGGGGCATTTCCAGGAGAACCCGAAACGCGGGATGGTGGGAGGCTTTTGTTATGTTGAAAAAAATGGCCAGTGGCAGCTCGAAAACCTGACCAATCCAGACCATATCCGGGGAGCCTTAAAAGCCTACCGGAAGGCGTGTTTTGAAGATATCGGTGGACTGCGGCCTTCCATGGGTTGGGATACGGCCGATGAATTGCTGGCCCAATACCACGGATGGGAAGTCTTTACCGATGAAACCCTAAAGGTAAAACACCTGCGTCCAACCGGAGCCACTTATTCTAAAGAAGCGCAACTGCGGCAGGGTGAAGCCTTTTATAAGCTTCGGTATGATTTTCCTCTTACCCTGCTTGCTTCGGCGAAACTTGCCCTTAATAAGAAAAAGCCCGGATTTGCCATAAAGTACCTGCAGGGGTACTTCCGAGCCAGGAAGAAAAACCTGCCTTACCTGGTGGGGGAAAAAGAAGGAGCCTTCCTCCGAAGGCTCCGCTATCGAAATATCAGACAAAAGTTTTTGGGCTGATCAGTCCTCCAGTACCACCTCCAGAGGCCGTCCGGTAGCACCATTGGGATAAGAAACACCCAGAAGAGCTGAAATAGTCGGTGCGATATCTGTGATATCTGCCCGTTCCATACTGCTGCCCTTTTTGATGCCATGCCCGTAAAATATCATCGGGGCGTGGGTGTCGTAATTGAAACCACTTCCGTGCGTGGAACCGGTACGGGAATAGGAAATCACCGACGGTTCCAGCACCAGCATCACATCTCCACTTCGTTTTTGATGGAAACCTTCATCCAGTAAAGCTTCCAGACCGGTGGTATAATCAGTACTTTCGAGCTGGCTTCGGGTAAAGGCCATATTGATCTTATCGAAACCAAGCGCAAATTGTTTGACCAGCTCCTGCAGCTGCTTTGGATCTACCTGCTGCTTGCTAAGCTCCTGATAATCAAAGAATATCTGGTTGTTTGAGATGTTGGTAATCAAACCTTGTGCCCCCGTAGTCTCTAAAATAAAGGCTTCCAGTGCACCGCGAAAATTGTTATAGTTGAAATATCCCGATGGAATATTTACCGATTCCAGATAGGAGGGGACGTGGACGGCGCCGTGATCGGCAGTCAGAAAAACGGTGTAATTCCCCTGCCCTACTTTCTGATCCAGGAAGGCAAGCAGGCGTGCCAGTTCCAGATCCAATCGCAGGTAGGTGTCTTCTACCTCTACGGAGTTCACGCCAAAGTTATGCCCGACATAATCCGTTGAGGAATAACTCAGCGTTAGAAAATCGGTGATCCCATCCTGTCCCAGGTGCTCCCCTTCTATGGCCGCCAATGCAAAATCGGTGGTAAGGCTGTTGCCGTAGGGAGTGGATTTTAGAATTTCATAACCACCATTTGAGGCCTGAAGCTGGGGCAAATTATATGGAAATGTGGTCTTGTCTTTTCCTTTGAATCCTCCTTCATACGAAGTGTCATCCGGACCGCTTCGGGTATAGGTGGAGAGGTCGTAAAGGGTTTCCCATGGTTTCATATAGGAATCCACCCGGCCGGAGCGGTTAAAATCCTGAACCCACTGCGGCAACTGATCTATATAGAAGTCACTGGTAATCCAGACGCCCTCGTCCTGACCGTGAAACCAGTACGCTGCGTTAGCAGTATGTCCTGCAGGAAGAATGGCGCCGCGGTCTTTTAAGGCAATGCCGATGGTTTTTCCCTGCATCTGGGTATGCAGTCGGTTCTGGTCGGCAACCGATGTGGTTAACATGCGGTGCGGAGACATTTGTCCGGCGGAAGAGGTGGTGCCCACAGGATTCACATCGGAATCCCCGGCGCAATACACGGAGCTGCCCGAGAATTTGTCAAACCAGTTGTTCCCAATAATTCCATGCATTTTAGGGGAGCCGCCCGTCCAGACGGAAGCATGACCGGGACCGGTGTAGGTGGGAATATAATTGAAGTGGGCATTTTTCATGTTGAAGCCCTCCCCCACCAGGCGCTTGAATCCGTTGCTCTGATACCGGTCCCAAAACCGCGTGATATAATCGTAGCGCATTTGATCCACCACTATACCCACTACCAATTTTGGATTGGCATGAGGTAAGGAGGCGGTGGATACAACTTGTGGAGTTGTTTGTTGCGGTGCTGAGCAGGATACCAGCAGGACTGCAACAAACAAAGGGAGTAATTTTTTCATGATTCAAAATGTGTTAAAAACACAAAATTACAATTTAAGCGCTATTTAAGATTAACTCCACCTTAAAAATACATTCGCTCAAAAAATTAGTATTTTAGCCCTTACAAATAAAAGCAATGAATTACCTGCACTCTATTGGTCAATACTTCCTCATGCTTAAGGATACCTTCGGTCGTATGACCAAGGCCTCAGTGCTTAAAGATCTGATTTTTAAAGAAATCGACGATTTAATTCTCGGTTCTTTGGGGATTGTATCTTTCATTTCTTTTTTCATTGGAGGGGTGGTTTCCATTCAGATGGCCTTGAACCTTACCAACCCCCTCATTCCGCGGAGTCTGATCGCTTTTGCGGCCAGACAGTCTGTTATTTTAGAATTCGCGCCTACCCTGATATCCATTATTATGGCGGGGAAAGTAGGCTCTTATATTACCTCCAGTATTGGAACGATGAGGGTAACGGAACAAATCGATGCCCTGGAAGTCATGGGAATCAATTCAAAAAACTACCTGATATTCCCGAAGATCATAGCTATGCTCACCTATCCCCTTGTCATCTCCATCTCCATGTTTCTGGGTGTACTGGGAGCTTACCTGGCAGGAGTGGTTGGCGGATTTGTTACCTCCAATGATTTTATCCAGGGGCTGCAGGAGGATTTCATTCCTTTTCATTTGACTTATGCTTTTGTAAAAACGCTGGTCTTTGCCTTTCTACTGGCTACCATTCCGGCCTATCATGGCTACTATATGAAAGGAGGAGCCCTTGAAGTGGGGCAGGCCAGTACCACCTCTTTTGTGTGGACCAGTGTGGTAATTATTATTACCAATTATATAATCACTCAGTTGCTGCTAAGCTAATGATAGAAGTCAAGGATATACGAAAAGCTTTTGAGGGTGAGGAAATTCTGAAAGGAATTACCACGAACTTTCCCAAAGGCCAAACCAATCTCATCATCGGACAATCAGGTTCGGGGAAAACAGTTTTCCTGAAATGCCTGTTGGGTCTGTTTCGTCCGGATCACGGAAAAATTGTGTACGACGGAGAAGCTTACTCTAGTTTCAGTGATGAAGAACAGCGGGAGTTGCGCAAGCAAATGGGAATGGTTTTTCAGGGAGGGGCCCTGTTTGATTCCATGACAGTGGAAGAAAATGTGATGTTTCCGCTACGGATGTTCACCAAAAACAAACCTCATGATATGCGTAAGCGGGTCAAAGAGGTGCTGGACCGGGTGAATCTGGCAGAGCCACAACACCGTAAATTTCCGTCCGAAATCAGTGGGGGGATGCAGAAACGGGTCTCCATTGCGCGGGCTATAGTAAACCGGCCCAAATACCTGTTTTGTGATGAACCCAATTCGGGGCTGGATCCAAAAACCGCTACTGTCATCGACCAGCTTATTCAAGAGATTACCAAAGAATACGATATTACCACCGTGATCAATACTCATGATATGAACTCGGTTCTGGAGATCGGTGAAAAAATTATTTTTCTGCGACACGGCGTGTTGGAATGGGAAGGGGATAAAGACATTATCTTCAAAACCGACAATGAGGCCGTTACGGAATTCGTTTATTCTTCTAACCTCTTTAAGAAAGTACAGAAAGCCCAACAAGCCGGAATCTAATAACATGAAACCTGAGTGGGTGTTTTCTTAAGGTTTTGTATAGACCTTATATCCTTTTAGGAAGTAATAAAGAGGTCCCGTTTTGTGAAAACAAAGCTGCCGTTACCTAGAACCTGAAAAATTGGCGGCTTCGCAAACCGCCAGGTGCCTATTGCAAACTTTTAGATACCTTTGCGCAAAATAAAAGATATGCCTTTTCAAGCCCTAAAGCCACAAGTCGAAAAAATCCTTCAGGACACTTCAAAGGAAGTGGATGCGAGATTAACTGCAGTCTGTCAGCTCCTGCGCAGTGAAATTCCTTACTACGACTGGGTAGGATTTTATTTCCAAAATGGAGATAAAGAAGAACTAAAGCTGGGACCCTTTGCGGGAGAACCCACTGATCACACCATCATTCCCTTTGGAAAAGGAATTTGTGGTCAGGTGGCCGTGTCCAACAAAAACTTTGTAGTTCCGGATGTCAAGGCCCAAACCAATTACATTGCGTGCAATATTGATGTAAAGGCCGAAATTGTCATTCCCCTTTTCAAAAATGGCGTAAATATTGGACAAATAGACATCGATTCGCAGACGGCTGATCCTTTTTCCAGGGAAGATGAAAGTTTTCTGGAATTTGTGAATCAGAAAGTTGCTGAGATCCTGTAGCAGCCAACCCCATAGATCGGTTCATCAGATCCAGGGATGAGTATTGGTGTAATACAGGTAGGAATCAGAAACTGCCGATGTGATCTGTAGTCGATTGTTTTGTACCCTCAAAAAACGAAGCGTGATGTTAGGAATTTTTTCAAAGAAAATCGCATTAAAGGACGAGCTGGAAGGTTTTGTGGATATTCACAATCACCTGCTGCCAGGGATTGATGACGGTTCACAAAATATAGAAGAGTCTCTGGCTCTTATACAGGGCTTTAAGGATCTTGGGATTACCCGCTTTATTGCCACACCCCACGTGATGAACGATTATTATCCCAATACACCTGAAACCATTGGGGAGGCGCTTGAGAAACTTCGGAATGCGGTTCGGGAAAAGGGATGGGACGATATTCGTTTTAAGGCTGCCGCCGAATACATGATGGATCAGAGTTTTCTTGAAGTACTCCAGAACAACCAGATCCTTCCCCTGATAAGCAATTTGGTTCTGGTGGAAATGTCCTTCTTCCAGCCTCCGATTAACCTGCATGAAATAATTTTTGCCCTGCAATCCAAAAAGTATCAACCGGTGCTTGCGCATCCCGAGCGCTATGCCTTTTTTCATTCCAGAAAAATGGAGAAGTACGTGGAACTCAAAACCAGGGGTTGCTATTTTCAGCTGAATGTACTTTCCCTCACCGGGCATTATGGCAAGCATATTCAGGAGGCGGCTTTTGCGCTGCTGGATCTGGATCTTATTGATTACCTGGGGACAGATACCCATCAGCAAAGACATCTGGAAAAACTCCACGATATTAAACTACCGCAGAAGCGCATCGATCAGTTGCGCCCGATTATAGCTCGAACTGCCGCTACCTTTGGCGAGGCATTCCAATAAGCCTCCCAAAATGCAAAGGTTTTAAAATGGAAATAGGGTTGAACTTAAAATGTCCAACCCTATTTGCCGGCAATCACCATAAATATTGACTTTAATTGCTTTTCCTGCCAAAGAGATTAGAGAAGATGGATTTCTTCTTTTTATCTGCTTCATAACCATAACCATACCCATAGTTGTAGCTGTATTTGGCGCCGTAGGAGAATTTTGAATAGTCCACATCATTTAGCACAATGGCCAGTCCTTTAAGCTTGCCTTGCTGCTTCAGATCTTGTGGGAATTCCAGGATCTTCTTATCGGTGTAACCAGCGCGGACTACATACAGCGTAGTATCGGCAAGCGGGCTGATCAGCAATGTATCGGTTACGATCATGGTCGGAGCCGTATCCACAATAATGTAATCATAATGTTTTTTGGCTTCTTCCAGTAGTTGAGGCATGCGATCGTTCATAAACAATTCTGCCGGGTTTGGTGGGATACCTCCGGAGAGCACCATGTCGATTGGG
>JAJUIC010000182.1 GCA_029265595.1 Flavobacteriaceae bacterium | reverse complement strand
GAGCAACCAATATTTGCGCATCGGGGGAGATACTGCTCAGTTTTTAATACATTTGGTGTTCTTTAACCTTAACGATACCGAAGTCTTCTCATGAACACCAACAGCATGAACTGGGAACAGTTATTATCCCTGAAAAGAGCGGGTGACAGACAGCCCAGAATGCGAATCGATCAGGATGAAACCCGGTTGGGATTTGAAGTAGATTTTGATCGGATCATTTTCTCTTCCGCTTTCCGCAATCTGCAGGACAAGACCCAGGTTATTCCGCTATCCAAAACGGACTTTGTACACACCCGGCTCACGCACAGTCTGGAGGTCTCCGTGGTGGGACGGTCTTTGGGAAGACTGGCTGGTAAAATGCTTCTGCAGAAGGATAGAACCTTAGAGAAACTCGGTTACAAAACCAACGACTTCGGTGCCATTGTAGCCGCTGCCGCGCTGGCCCATGATATTGGAAACCCACCTTTTGGACATTCGGGAGAAAAGGCCATTGGCCAGTATTTCAAGACCGGAAACGGGTATCGTTTTAAAGAGGACCTGAGTCCCGAACAATATCATGATCTCACTCATTTCGAGGGGAATGCCAACGGATTTAAATTTCTGACCGCCTCCCGTCCCGGGGTTCCAGGAGGACTACGTCTTTCCTACGCAACCCTTGGGGCATTTATGAAGTATCCCAAAGAGTCCCTGCCGCACCGGCCCACCAATAATGTTTGGGATAAGAAATTTGGCTTTTTCCAAAGTGAGCGGGAGTTTTTCCTGGAGCTGGCCGCTGAACTGGGTCTCATTCCCACTGGAGGACCCCAGGGGGCATCCTTTGTACGCCATCCACTGGCATTTTTGGTAGAGGCTGCAGATGACATCTGTTATACCCTAATCGATTTTGAAGATGGCATCAATCTGGGATGGATAGAGGAAGAATATGCTCTGGAGTACCTCATCCGACTGGTAGAAGATTCCATAAACATCGATACCTACAGCAACCTTCAGTTCACCTCTGATCGGCTCACCTACCTACGGGCTCTTGCCATAAACACCTTAATCCGCGAAGCAGTTGATATCTTCATCCACCATCAGGAAGACCTGCTAAGAGGTACCTTTGGGGAGGCTTTACTGGATAAAAGCCGGTACAAAGCTCAGATCGCGGATATCATAAAAATTAGTATTGAGAACATTTATCAGAGTGAAGAGGTGATTTCAAAAGAAATAGCCGGAAACCGCATGCTTGACCTTTTACTGGATACCTATACCCAGGCGCTACTGCCTGAATCGGGTCATTCTCCCACCCACTTCGACAAACTGGTCCGATCGACTCTACCCAGGAACTTTAATATGGAGGGAAGCACTTACGAGCTCTTGATAGGAATCTGTTCCTACATCTCTTCTATGACCGATAGTAATATCGTGGCGACCTTCAGAAAATTTAATGGCAGCAGCCTGAATTCCTAAAAGTTATAAACCAGGCCTACCCCCAGGATTTGTTTAAACTGGACCTTGGGGCCAACGGTCTCCAGCACCCCATCTCCATTACGGTCCTCTTTAAACTTTACGTCGTCATCGTACTTCAGGTGGAATCCGATATTGGCATTCACATACTGGTTCACCCTCATGTCGAACTTGATTTCCCAGTCGATATCAATATTTCCAAAATTGTTCAGGTAATCGGAATACAACCGGACCCGGTTTTCCATGGTGACGTTGTCAAAAATCTCACGGGTCAGATTACTACTGAATAAAAATCCGAATTCACTCCGTATTTTCTCCCCCTCCTTTATAATATTCCCTTCCTCATCCCGTACGGCCGGAGTCACTCCGAAGGACCCTTCATTGGCCAGATCCTGGTCCAGAACAAAGGTAGATTTTTGTGTAACCGGAGACAGGTAAAAGGTAAAATCTTCGGTCGGGTGAGAAAACTCCGTTCCGACCCCAATGAAGGCATATCCCGGGGCCATCAACTTTGATATCGGGTTATCTGTATCGGGATAGCGGTAACCATAGGTCAGCTGGGTATTAAAGTTGACCTGGGCAGAATAAAACCAGTTAGAGGTGGAATCGGCCCTATAACCTAAGGTCGATTCGATTTCGAAACGGTCCTCACTTTTCCGCAATTCTCTTCCCTGCTGGGCGTTCAGTCCATACCGGACTTCCATTCTGGAGTTCCAGTTCAAGAGTGCTTTTTGGTACCTGCGTCTGAAGGTGGCATGGGTCAAAGCAGAAATCGAGTTATTTCCCCCTGTATTCCAGTTGATAAAGGCCACCTCATTGAGATTGATCCCCGCCACATTGGATTTGGTCCAGTAATTAATTTTTTCCTTCTCTACGACAATGGTATCCACCAGCAAAAGCTCCATTCGTTCCATATCAAGGTCGACGGGTTTGAGAACTACAGAGTCATTTATGAGCGAATCCCTTACAATGCCCCGTTCCGTAAGCTCCACCACCAGGGTGGTATCTACAGAGACCTCCTGAACCAAGAGACTGTCTCTGGTAGTTTGACCGGGGAGGGTGTCGGTAACCTGAAAAATAGCAGCAAAAGTCCCTTGCGTGCTCAGAAAAAACAATAGCAGAAAAGCGGGTAGGGATGGGTATGTCATGGTCTTAGTAAGTCGGGCAAATTAATATTTTATTTAAAATGCAGGTTCACAGTTTCAAATATTTTATCAACGCTGATTCCTGCGTTTTCTTGTAACTCAGCCACCGTTCCCTGCTCAATAAACCTGTCAGGGATTCCTATCTGCACCACCGGAGTTTTATACGAATGAGCGGCAGCAAATTCCAATACAGCACTTCCACAACCTCCAGCCATCGCTCCGTCTTCAACCACAAACACCTTCTCATAAGTCGAAAAAACTTCATGTAGCATTTCCTGATCCAGGGGTTTAACAAAACGCAAGGCATAATGAGCCGCGCGCTG
>JAJUIC010000088.1 GCA_029265595.1 Flavobacteriaceae bacterium | reverse complement strand
TCTACATCGGCAACGTTTTCGGTTCCTGCCTGAAATACATCTGAAATGTTCCAGATACCAGCCTGATCTACAGAAGCTGAGTTAGAAGCTCCGTCCTGATAAAGATAGGACTCATGCCACATACCATCCTGGAATACCCAGGCATCGTTGGCCTCCCCATACTGTTCTGCGACACTCAGGTTCTCTTGAGCCACCATAAAGGCTCCGGTCATTAGCGCTGCTGCGCTGAAAACTACTTTTTTCATAATTAAATATTTAAAGGTTAAAGGTTACATGCTTGTACAGTACTTCCCTTCTTTCCTTCACTACTCTGTCAACTGCATCAGGCTGGCGCCTGGGCTTTCCATCAGAGCTCCATCATAAAGTACCTCGTAACTGCGTCTGTTTGAACCAGTCACAGCGCTAATGTATAGCAATATCTACCTGGCCGAAAAAGAGCAACACAGCTTTTCGATGAACGACATCTGCCCTATTTTGCCAAAACGCTCATCCCCCCGCAACAACAAGCCCTTACCTGCCTGTGTTAAATTCCGCTTAAATTTCAGATTTAATATTCCTTAGTACTTATTTTCTTACTTTTTGGAGAACTTTCATTTATTTTTCTCTCTTTATTAGAAAAATGAAGTTTTGATTATGCAGTAATACCTTCCATCTGCTAATCAGTAATTTGGTGAACAGCCGATGTGTGAAGATTCGTATTAAGGTGAGAGGATCCATTCGCTTAAATTATGGAAAAAGGGTCGATGAACGGTTAAAAGTGCCTTATCGTCTTTCGAGATCCACCCAGGTATTTTTTGAACTTTGGAATTCCACGATACATTCGGTTTTGGCGAATCGCTTTTCTCTTGTTTTATTTCCGCACCAATTCGTGTTTAATCCCATCCGACCAGATTGATCATTACTAAAAGGTCCATTTTCGTTCAGGCGTTAATCTTTTCCTAAAAACTTAAGCACCCTTCGGGGCTGCGCATCTGAAGATGCTCCCTATCCTCCTGGCCGGAACGGTTTTCACGAATGAAATTAGATGAAAACCATTAACAAATTATTTGTAAATTGGTAGCTCAATAACGCATCCCATGGCAAATAATCAAATACTTCCCAAAGGGGAGTTGGATAAATTTTGGTGGCAGTTTCTAGGCGGCTCATAAAAGTGCTGAACCAGGAAAACTTGTTTTTTAAAAGAGTATATCTAATAAATGTTCCATGACACATCTAACCAACCAATTTCTCCAACTCTTTCAGTTTTTGAAAGACCCTTGCATCCTGATATCAATTCAGGGCAATAATTATAAACTCGAAGCATGCAATGATTCCTATCAGGCTGCTTTTCGGGACTGCGCTGCATCGGTCTCCTCCCTGGTTGGGAAGCAATGGCATGAAGAATCAATGCTGTCGGCCCTTGTTCCTGTTGAAAGGCTCCACCAGGTCAGAGACTTTGGCTCCCAAAGAAGCTATGAGGAAGAAATTGGGGGAGTAGCCGGATATCAGGTGGAGTATCTTCCCATCAAAAACAACGAGGAAACCGTGAGCCATATCATCATTCGGTATCCTCAGACGCCGAACGATCCAAACAATCAGGAGCAATATCAGATTTTGGTACAGGAGGGCACAGAACTTCTGTCCATTCTCGATACGCAGGGCAATTTCAAATTCCTCAACCAAGCAACCAGGAAGCTTTTAGGAAATGCCTCGGAGGATTTATTGGGCACTTCCGCCTTTGAACGTCTTCATCCGGATGATAGATCCCGGGTGGTGAAGGATTTTAAACGCGTTCATCACAGTCAGCAGGTAAAAATTGCTCCTTTTCGAATCGCGGTGGGAAAAGGAAGCTGGATATGGATTGAAACCACCGTCATCAACAAACTGAAGCATCCTGCTGTGGATGGTATTGTTACCAGTTCCCGGGACATTACCCGATCCATGGCACAGGCCAGAGAAATTGAGAATCTCAACGAACGCTACAGACTGGCTGCCACGGCTACCCAGGACGTCATGTATGACTGGGATATTTCGAAAAACCAGGTCATCAAGTTTCACAGGAACCTGACGGATCTTCTGGGATATCCCGTAGAAGAAATTGAACAGGATGATTTCTGGAGCAAGCAGATTCATCCCAGTGATTATCAAAACGAAGTTTCAAAAAGAAAAAGAACCCTGGCAGATCCATCCCAGACCTTCATTCGTTCGGAATACCGGTTTAAACGGGAAGATGGCACTTATGCCAAAGTAATTGACCGCGGATTCATCCTAAGAAACAAGATGGGAAAGGCCGTCAGAATGGTCGGGGCTTTAAAAGACATATCGGATATCACTGCCAAAGAAGAGGCCTTGAAAGTTGCCAATAAGAGGTTTAACATGGCTCTGGAGGCTACCAATGAGATGGTGTGGGATTGGGATATAACAAGCGATACCGTGCTTCGAAGTAAAACCTTTCACAAGATTTTCGGTTACAATGTAGCGCAGCACACCTCCATGGAAAATTTCTGGCTGACCAAGGTTGTGGCAGAAGATAAGCCCCGGGTCCAGCGCTCGCTCACCACTGCTTTGAGAGATCCCCTGAAAAACGTGTGGAAAGAGGAATACCGGTTTCTGCGAGCAAATGGAGAAGTCAGCTTCATTGTAGACAGAGGTTTTATCATAAGAGATGAGCATGGGAAGGCCCAGCGAATGGTGGGAGCGGTCCTGGATGTTTCGGAATCCACCAGACTGATTAACAAAATCAAAAAACAAAACCGCATTCTTCGCCAGATCGCCTGGGAACAGTCACATATTGTACGAGCACCTATAGCACGTATGAAAAGTCTTCTGAAATTTATGGAAATGGAGATTTTTGATGAAATGAGTCAGGAGGAAATATGGCAGCAAATAATGGCATCCACCGAGGAGTTGGATGAGATTGTAAAAAACATTGTTCACAAAACCGAAGAAATACAAAGCGAAGAAGAAGAGATTGCGGAACCGAGCCTTCTGAATCTGTAAGAATTTGTTTTTCACGTATTTTAAAACTTCTTTTCCATTCTCCTCTACAAGATTTTGTACCTTCTCGGAGCGAAAATTAGAAACAGTGAAGATTGCGACCTATAATGTAAACGGCATCAATGCCCGGCTTCCCGTATTACTGCGGTGGCTCCAGGAGAGCAAACCCGATGTGGTGTGCCTGCAGGAACTCAAATCCCCCAATGAAAAGTTTCCACTAGCTGCCATTGAGCAAGCAGGGTATCAGGTGGTCTTTCACGGGCAGAAACGGTGGAATGGGGTGGCCATACTCAGCCGTTACATACCCATAAAAGAACACTCCCGCATCCTGGCTGGGGAGGAAGAAGATGAGCAGAGCCGTTACCTTGAGGTAAGTCTGGGAGAGCTCGTACTGGTATGCCTCTACCTGCCAAACGGAAACCCTGCCCCGGGTCCCAAATTCGATTACAAATTGCGGTGGATCAAACGCCTGATCACAAGGGCGCAGACACTCCTACAGACCAACCAACAGGTTATTTTGGCGGGAGATTTTAATGTGATTCCGACCAATCGCGATGTATACAAACCGGAAAGATGGGTTGATGATGCTTTGTTCCGGGTGGAAGTGCGGGATCTGTTTTTTCAACTTTTGGATCAGGGGTGGACTGACATGCTCCGCCATCTGCATCCTGACCAGACCATCTATACCTTTTGGGACTACTTCCGCAACGCCTACGGGCGAAACGCAGGCCTGAGAATTGATCACTTTCTGGTTTCGCCTGAGCTTGTTTCCCGAATTAAGGCTGCAGAAGTAGACCAGCACGTGAGAGGATGGGAAAAGACCAGCGACCATGCTCCGGTGTGGATTCACCTGAACCCCTGATCTTCTAATTACACCGAAATTGCTCTACTCCTCGGATTATTGTGGCTCATTTGTCAATAAATATGCTTAAAGTCTTAAAAATTTGTTGAATAAAGGCAATCCTTTTGAGAAAAAATTGGGAGATTTACTGACAGAAACGTTTCGGATTTTTTAACGTTTCCCCAAATTTGTTTTTATGGACGTAATTTATCTTTTACTGGGACTGGAAATTGTCGCAGTCATTCTTATTTCTTTCTTCCTGATCAAAAAGATAAGGAGATCAACAACCGGAAAAAACATCCGCCTACCCTTCAGAAAAAAGAAAAATGATGATAATTAGAAAAGGACCATCTTTTGGATGATCCTTATCCTTCGAAGAACCTTATTCTTTGGCACAATCATAAGGTTTGCTCCTTCTATTCCATGTTATCAATGGTCTTTAACTAGGACTCTGACAACTCCTTTTTATTTTTCTTCTGATTTCTGATTAAACCTTCTTCCTTAATAAGCCAGGCTTGTGTTTTCTGAGTGCTGCGATGCGTTCTTACAAGAAAGATTAACAGCATCACAAGAGCTATAGATATTATTAAAGAAAATATGGTATGCCACATAATTTTTATCCTTAATCGAGGACCAATATCTGGCTTTTATCCAGAATTTCCAGCACTTCATCGGCCATTTAAGTGTTTTTTAGGAAACTTTATCGTACCGCTAACAAAAAATCCTACCAATCTCTTTAGAACGTTTTTGTAAACAGAAACCGCCTCCTTTTATTCGGAGGCGGTTTCTATATGCCTTTTATTGTTGCTTTGCCCACCAAAGTGGTGTAAACACCGCATCAGGTCCGCCCAAATGATTCAGGGCTTGTTGATAGCCCTCGGCATCACTGTTCCTTACGCTTGAGGGGTAAGGTAATCGCTGCGGGAAGAACTCGACCCGCGAGTCCATGAAATTGTTTTTGTTCAGAGCGGGCAAAGCCGGAAGCGGTTCTTCTACTGCAGGGTTTTCGAAGAAGGGCAGTCCCAGTCTTCGATGATCACTCCAAGCCTCCAGAGGCAACCATGGAAACTGTGCAATAAACTTCTGGGTAATGATTTTTGTCAGATGATCATTTTTCACGGTACCATTCAAATACAGCATATTATCCGGATAGGGTATTTCCACCGTACCGGCCTGTCCGGTATATCCGTCCACATAATTCATAGTGTGGGTCTGCGGTGGTTCCTCAGTATGGTTCCAGCTCACAGAGGTTCCAGTCCGATTATATTCTTCAGAGGCGAGATAGGTCCCGGTAAAGTTGGAAAGACCCCAGTAATCAAAGCTGGCACTAACTCCGTTTTCATAAGCAGTGGCCGCGTCCATACCAGTGGCCCAGCCACGAATGGCAGCCTCAGCGATTAAAAAATAGGACTCCCAGGGGCCAAAAAAGATTCGCGTGGATTCACTGGTCCGAAACTCCCTTACCATAATCGGGATACTACTGCTGGAAGCATATAACTCATTTTTAGCACCCTTGTCTCCCCAACTGCCCAGAGCCGATGCGTTCCAGGTAAAGGCGGCTTGTATGGAATCTAGTAGTTCGGAATTGTCATTCAACAAGCGCCTTTTGGTAGCCGTCCCACCGAAAAACTGAGGATTACTGACATCACCAGGAATGGCAAATGCCTCATAAGCCCTGGGGTCGATTTCAGCCTGCAAACCGTCCATCCAGTAGCCCGCAGAAGGGTCGTTGGTGGTAGTGGTGAAATGTTCCAGATACCTCACTCCTATATAATCTTCAGGCTTCACGTATTGATGGTATGAAGCAGGAAGTTGCTCTTCAGTTGAAATACCTCCCAGACCAATATACAGGTTATTGAGGGTTGCCGATAAGAACTGAGCGTTCCAGCTTCTGGACATCACTCCTGAAAGCGGATCCCATCCGGGTTGTTCCTGCACTGCAAAGGCGTCGTCCATGGTCTCGATATATCCTATGGCAACGGCATCTTCAAATTCTTCACGGGCCTTATCTGGATCCACTTCTGACAGGCGCATAGCCAGGCGCATCCTCATGGAGTTGGCATACTTCTTCCACTTGCCAAAGTCAAAGCCATAGGCCGGATCCAGCCCCTGAGTATTTGCAGGGACGCTAACTTCTAAATCAAGGGCTTCCTGGGCTGCATCCAATTCACTCAGCATGTAATAATAAACTTCCTGCACACTGGCAAAATCAGGGTTGGTTCCCTGAAAGGCATCAATTGGGATGGGTCCAAAGTTATCGGTCATTTCGCTCATGAGGTACACCCTCCAGATTCTGGCCACCTGCATCAAATTATCGGTATAAGGAGTAATATTCCCCGTTTCCATTTTTTCCTGAGCCACCTGAATTGCGGTGTTGGCATGGTTGAGCCATTCTGAAACGTACCGGAAATAATCTGCGCTCCACCCGTCATTGTATGATCCAATGGGCAGGGCGTTGGTTCTGTCCTGTCTTGAAGCCGCCTTCCAGTAAAGAACAAATGCCCGCTCTGCCACATGAGGATCCTGTTGTGCTCCTATGATGGAATTGTTGATGAAATACTCCACCTGAACCTGATCCGAGTTGGCTGCACGGGGATCTTGATTTAGCTCATCAAAATCAGCGCAAGCTACTAGTACCACTAAGCCCCCTATGAGTAATCCTATTTTGTTCAATAATGTTTTCATTTTTGTAGATTTTTACCGTTAATTAAAAGCGCAAGCTCACATTGACATAGTAGGACCGGGAGGTTGGAGATGAAGCATTTTCAAATCCAACCGCGTTGGTTCCTGTGGCAAAGACCGATTCAGGATCGATTCCGTTGAGATGGCTTTTAAACATCCAGACGTTATTAGCAGATAAGCCTATTTGCGCTCCCTGCAGCGCCAGTCCTTCTATCCACCGCCGTGGTAGATTATAATTTAGTGATACATTTCTTAGCCGGATATTGGTGGCATCGTATATGTTGGCTTCATTGATTCCCAGGTTCGTGGACGCACTGGCATTCCAGTAATTCTGAGGTGACACCGCAGTGGTGTTCTGCTCAAATACTCGGGTAGTAGCATCTTCAGGGGTAACATCCACAACCCCATCCACTATAATATCTGCCCGTTCTCCGTTGACCACAGTGGCGGCAGCGGTTCCCGCTCGTTGCATGGATAGATTGGTGCCCGAGAAAATCTCCCCGCCAAAACGCCCATCAACAAGGAAGCTGAGCGACAGCCCCTTATAAGAAAAAGTATTGGTTATTCCCAGTAAGGCATCAGGCTGCTGATTTCCTAGCCTGTGTTGATCGGGTGTGGCCAGCGGCATTCCGTTGGAGTCGACAATTATTTTACCGTACTGCGGACTGTCGGGATCCTCTACACGCTGATACTTGGTACCCCAGATTTCTCCATAAGGGCGGCCTGCAACAGCCAAAATGCTCAGGTTATCAAATCCGCCCAGGGTATAATCATTCACCTCATCCGTCAGCTTATTAACAATGTTCTCATTTTTCGAGAAATTCACATTCATATCCCAGTTGAATCCTTCCGGGCGATCGATCAGACGCCCCATCAGCATGAGTTCAAAGCCGCGGTTTTCAATATCTCCGGCATTTACCTTCATAGCCTGATACCCGCTCATGGGGTTCAGAGGAATATCGATAAGCTGGTTGGTTGCATTGGTTTTGTACCAGGAGAAATCGAATCCCAATCGGTTGTTGAAAAGCCTGCCTTCCACACCTACCTCCCAGGATTTGATCAGCTCGTTGACTACATCCGGATTAAATAGCACTCTATTTCTTCCCGCGGTGGTATACCCATTGGGGCTCTTTCCAATGGAATACGTATTATACAACTGGTATGGATTCATGTCATTTCCCACCTCAGCGTAGGACGCTCGTAGTTTCCCATACGAGATCCACCCCGGTAGCTCTCCTCCCCTGTCGATCCACTCGGTCAGCACCAGGGACGTACTTGCAGATGGATAGAAGAAGGAGCGGTTCTCCTTACTCAGGGTAGAGGTCCAATCGTTCCGGCCGGTCAAATCCAAAAACCAGAAACCGCCGTAATTAAACTGAAGGGTTCCGTACAAGGAGTTGATTTTCTTTTCAGAGGATCCTTCAGACACAGTAGGATTTCCCACTCCGTTATTGATGGCAAACAAGTTCGGAACCTCAAGTTCTCCCGCATTGGCTCCGATGGAACTGGATTTCTGGTGCATCAGGTTTCCTCCCAGGTTACCGGATAATCCAAACTCTCCAAATAGATCATCTTTTCCCACGGTTATCAGAAAACTGAAGTTATTTTCCATAAAGGTGTTTTTTCCTAGACTGTACCTCCCAGTGGCCGTCAGAGGACTTCCTGCGTAGGTCCTTGAACTGGTGTTGGTGGTATACTGATCAGATCCTCCTCTTATTTCGGCAGATAACCAATCCGTAAAATCATAGTTTACAGATCCGCT
>JAJUIC010000149.1 GCA_029265595.1 Flavobacteriaceae bacterium | reverse complement strand
GGAGCGATTACTGGCCCGTGGAAAGACCTCTGGTCGGGCGGATGACGCCAATGAAGAGATCATCCGAAACCGGATCAGGGTTTATTATCAGGAAACTGCTATCTTAAAGGACTATTACCAAAAGCAGGGAAAATATTTTGGCGTAGACGGAGTAGGAAGTATTGAAGAAATTACAGCGCGGTTGCAGGGAGTTATAGACGCTTTATAATTCAAACACACCCGTGGAGCATACAGCCTTTTTTCCCAAAGGTGTTTTGAGGAGAAAAGGCTTGTTGGCTGAAGAGGCGAACCTAAAGGCGAAATAAATGACAGAAGGGAATTTTGTAGATTATGTGAAGATCCACATTGCTTCAGGCAATGGCGGGAAGGGTTCAGCGCACCTTCACCGGGAAAAGTATGTGGCCAAAGGAGGTCCTGACGGCGGGGACGGAGGTCGTGGCGGACACGTCATTATCCGGGGAAACAAAAATTTATGGACCCTTTTCCATCTTAAATTCAAAAGACACATTCGCGCGTCCCATGGAGAACACGGGGGTCGACAACGCAGCACCGGAGCAGATGGTAAGGATGAAATTGTGGAGGTACCACTAGGTACTGTTATCAGAGAAACGGAAACCCAGGAAATACTGCATGAAATTACCGAGGACGGTCAGGAGATTGTAGTGGCAGAAGGCGGAATGGGAGGCAGAGGAAACTGGCATTTTAAATCTTCCACCAATCAAACCCCTCGCTATGCCCAGCCTGGAATACCAGGAGTGGAACGAGACATCACCCTGGAGCTTAAGATACTGGCCGATGTCGGCCTGGTTGGTTTTCCCAACGCCGGGAAATCTACCCTGCTATCCGTTATTACGGCAGCCAAACCCAAAATCGCGGATTACGAGTTTACCACCCTCAAACCCAATCTGGGCATTGTAGAGTATCGGGATTTCCAATCCTTTGTAATGGCGGATATCCCAGGCATCATCGAGGGAGCGGCCGAAGGAAGAGGAATTGGCCATCGTTTTCTGAGACATATTGAAAGAAACAGCACGCTGCTATTTCTAATACCGGCAGATGCACCCGATATTGTAGCTCAATATGAAATACTTTTGGATGAGCTGCGACGGTATAATCCGGAACTTCTGGACAAAGACCGGTTGATAGCCATTTCAAAAAGCGACATGCTCGATCAGGAACTTCAATCGGAACTTCAGGCCCAGCTCGATGGCAAGTTTGAAGTGCCGTACCTGTTTATTTCTTCAGTTAGCCAGAAAGGGCTCACCGCTCTGAAAGATAAACTCTGGAAAATGTTGAATGATTAAGACCCGGATTTTTAAAATCACATATTCTAGCTAAAGCTTAAGGGGAGCCGAGCATTTTTTCTTATTTTTAGAGAAACATAATGTCATGAAATGGAAGATTCCGGTTATTGTGCTGCTCCTGGCTCTTATAGCATGTGGCGGGCCTAAGGTGGTATATGACTACGATGATAAGGTAGATTTCCGGCAATACCGGACCTATAATATTTACCCCGAACTTCAGACCGGCCTGAGCATGCTGGACGAAAAAAGATTACTGGAGGCCGTTGATGCAGTTATGCAGGAACAGGGATTCTCCAAATCCACCAGCCCCGATTTGTACCTAAATATTTTTTCAGAGCAATTTCAGGAACCCACCCGAAACAGACTTGGAGTCGGCATCAGTGGTGGTAGCCGGGGTCTGGGTGTCGGGATCTCAGGCGGCGTTCCGGTAGGTGGTCCGGACCGATATCAGGTTCTTGTTCTGGATTTAATTGATGTTCGGGTTGACCAACTCATCTGGCAGGCCGAGGTCCAGGCAAAATGGAATGCCAGTGCCACACCGGAACAAAAAAGGACCTGGTTCCAAAAGGCAGTTAAAAAAGCTTTCTCAGCATATCCTCCAAAGGATTGATCTGAGACCTGGGGCAGTGACAACGGATTTTTCAAAAATTGCAATAGGGGAAAGGCAGTCCTATCGGCATCCATCCCTCACCCAAAACATTTATATTTGCAGAAAACCAATATATGAAGCTGCATTTTATCGCCATTGGAGGAAGTGCTATGCACAACCTGGCCATGGCTCTCCAGGATAAAGGGTATCAAATCACCGGAAGTGATGATGTAATTTACGAACCTTCGAAATCCCGTCTACAAAAAAGAGGGCTTCTTCCTCAGGAGTTCGGATGGTTTCCGGACCGCATCACAGCAGATCTGGATGCCGTCATCCTGGGAATGCACGCTAAAGAAGACAATCCGGAACTCCACCGGGCACAGGAGCTGGGTATTAAGGTTTTTTCTTACCCGGAGTACCTCTATGAACACAGTAAGAATAAGACCCGAGTGGTCATTGGCGGCTCTCATGGCAAGACCACTATTACTTCTATGATTCTTCATGTATTGCAATATCATGGAAAAGAAGTGGACTATATGGTAGGCGCACAACTGGAAGGCTTTGACACCATGGTGCACCTGACCCAGGAGAACGATTTCATCGTGTTAGAGGGCGATGAATATTTAACCTCTCCTATTGACCGCAGGCCAAAATTTCATTTGTATAAACCCAACATCGCCTTAATCAGCGGGATCGCCTGGGACCACATAAATGTATTTCCCACCTATGAAAATTACGTAGAGCAGTTTCGCATTTTCATCGATTGCATAGTGGAAGGCGGTATTTTGGTTTATAATGAGGAGGATCAGGAACTGCGTTCTCTTGTGGAGAACTCCAGCAACACCATCCGCAAACATCCATATGGTACCCCCGCTTACAGTGTAGAAAATGAAATCACGCTTCTGGAGACTCCGGAGGGAGACATGCCCATTAATGTGTTCGGAGAACACAACCTAAAGAACCTGGCCGGAGCCAAATGGATATGCCAGCATATTGGTGTGGACGAGGACGATTTTTATCAGGCCATAGCCACTTTCAAAGGGGCTTCCAAGAGACTGGAAAAGATCGCGGAGTCTGAGCAGACCGTAGTTTATAAGGACTTTGCGCATAGCCCCTCTAAAGTAGCAGCCACAACAGCGGCCGTGAAACAGCAGTTTTCCGATAAAAAGCTCCTGGCCTGTCTTGAGTTGCATACCTATAGCAGCCTCAATGGCGGGTTCCTTTCCCATTATCGCGGAGCACTTGACAAAGCAGATACTGCCGTGGTTTTTTATTCTCCGGAGGCTGTTCAGAACAAGCGGCTCCAGGCCCTGTCGAAAGAGCAAATCTTCGAAGCCTTCGGGCGTGAAGACTTAATCATATATACGGATCCATCCGAGTTCAAGGAATTTCTGAAAAATCAAAATTTCACCAGTACTGCCGTATTATTGATGAGTAGCGGAACCTATGGGGGATTGGATTTTGAAGAAATCCAGAAATGGATTGCTTAAAGAACAAGCTACTTCTTCCCATTTTTTGCTATCTTTAAGCAAAACTCACAATTATGAAGGGGGGAAAAGAACTACTAACAATTAAAAAATGGGCCAAAGCAGATCGCCCGAGAGAAAAATTGCTCCAACTGGGGAAAGAAAGTTTAACTGATGCTGAACTCCTGGCAGTGCTCATTGGATCGGGAAGCCGCAATGAAACTGCGGTGGACCTATGCAGAAGAATCCTGGCCCACAGCCAAAACAGTTTAAAAGAACTGGGAAAATTAAGCGTAACCCAACTGCGGGCGTTTAATGGAATAGGGGAGGCCAAAGCCATTTCCATTGTGGCGAGCCTGGAACTGGGGCGAAGGCGCCGACAGGAAGTTGCCCTGGAACGAAAAAGAATACTGGGTAGCGACTCAGTCTTTGAGCTTCTGCAGCCTGTGATTGGTGAATTACCGCATGAGGAATTTTGGATTGTGTACCTCAACAATGGCAATGAGGTCATTGAATTCCGGCAGCTCAGTAAAGGAGGAATAACAGGTACTCTGGTCGATATTAGGCTGGCCCTGCGCAAAGCCCTGGAAGTGGGTGCAGTTTCAATCATCCTGGCCCACAACCACCCTTCAGGCAATCTTGTTCCCAGCAGACCGGACAAACATCTTACGCAAAGGCTCACCGTTGCTGCACAAAGTCTTGATATCGCTGTACTGGATCATCTAATCATCACAGAGAAAGCGTATTTTAGCTTCGC
>JAJUIC010000030.1 GCA_029265595.1 Flavobacteriaceae bacterium | reverse complement strand
GGTCATTATTTTCAAGACCTTCTATAGCCTGATGCAGGAGATAGTTTCTGGGAATGAAAAAAGGGTTTGCTTGATTCATGAGCTTCGTTCTTTTCGCCTCTGAAACATCTTTTGCGGATCTTATTTTCTGATAGTGTAACATCCAGTTAATGAAAATCTCCTGATCCTGACTCTGAGGAATCTGGTAGAAGGCTGGAGTGAAATGGCCAATTAGAGATTCCGCACTGGTATTATCTATTGGCAATTCGACCAGCTTTCGGAAGAATAGGGTGTAATCAGGCTGCGCCCGAACCAACATTTTCTCAAGACTTTGAAGCAGATCATCATTCAGTTGTTTAACCTCCAGCCCCAATTTTCGACACCACATCTGACTGCGTTGAAGCTGCAGTTCCCGGGCATAGCCATTTAGGATATCTTCAAAGGGTTCTGGGTCATCGATTATCGGTAAGAGACTTGTTGCAAACCTGATGAGGTTCCAGTGCGCTATTTCATATTGTTTTCCGAATGCATAGCGCCTGCCCGGCAAATCTGTGGTATTGGGAGTGAAATTGGGATCGTAATTATCCAGAAATGAAAAGGGTCCGTAATCCATGGTTAAACCCAAAACAGACATATTATCCGTATTCATAACGCCATGGACGAATCCCACCCGTTCCCATTCTACCATCAGGGAAATTGTGCGGTGCATGACCTCCTGAAACCATCGTAAAACCTGATCCTGACCTCTTAATTCCTCAAAGTAGGTCTCAATGGTCCAGTGGGTAAGCTGGCTCAGAAGGTCAGTTTCTCCCCGAGCCATTAGAATCTCGAAAGTTCCAAACCGCAGAAAACTAGGTGCGGTTCGCAGAATGACGGCTCCGGGCTCATAGGCCGGATTTCCGTCGTAGAACATATCCCGTAATACCGCTTCCCCGGTACTCACCAAACTAAGGGCCCTTGTGGTAGGAACGCCTAAGTGATACATGGCCTCACTGGCGAGGTATTCCCGTACAGAAGATCTCAATACCGCCCTGCCGTCAGCCCCACGGGAGTAGGGGGTGGGACCCGCACCTTTGAGTTGGAATTCCCAACTGCCGCTATCCGTAGTCCATTCACCCAGGCCAATAGCTCTTCCGTCACCCAGCTGTCCTGCCCATCTACCAAATTGATGGCCGCCGTAGCACTGCGCAAACGGAAGCATACTGGGGGCTATCCGGTTGCCGGCAAGAATCTCCACATCTTCTTTTTCGGGAAAAGCGATTTCCAGTTCCCGGGCAAGGGCCTCTGACCAGGCAATTAGTTTAGGCTCCTTCACCGCAGTTGGCTCTACCAGACTATAAAGTACCCCCTGAGTGTGACGAGGTGTAAGTACTCCAGAGAGATCACCAGGAAATTGGTCGGTGAACCTGTTCGTGTATTTTTTAGCAGCGAGTGCATCCATTTTATAAAGATAGCTATTTGCCATGACTCCCGGATGGTTGTTCAGCTTTGATTTGGATAATTCCCCGGTGCCCCGTGCTGTTTCAGGAAATTCTACTGATTCAAGAAGCTTAAATGGTTTTTAAGCTTTTTAACTTGGGGTTATATATTCCGTAATTTTGAAGTTAAACATGGATTAAATATTGATTAATCTATCAGAGTGTGGCTTATTTTAGCTCAGACAAACCACAAACATAAATATCATGACAGCATATCAAAGCAGAAAGCAGATTAAAGCACTGCTCCAGGAGATGATTCCGGCTCAGGTGAGCGAATGTAAAAAATGTGATAAACTACCGCAGCCACTAGTGGATTTAATCATGCACAATTTTCAGGCGAAATATGTATGTTATCACAAAGAAAGCAATACTGTGGAGGTCGGTATCGAAGAGCAAGAGGCAAGCCTGCACTATCCGAAGATCAGGAGTATGAATTTTAAATTGGAAGAAGCCACTTCCTGGCTGGGAGAGCGTTTTCGGAATGAGGAGCAGGATTTGAGATTTTACGCCCGGCTCATCGCAAATGAAGGATACCAGAATAAAATTCAGGAAGTCATCTTAGTTTAAATTCCGGCGAAGTAAGAAAAAGAAGAATCATCTTTTAGTAAAACCTTCCGGCTTTCATGCGTAGGAAGGTTTTTTTATGCCTTGAAAATAGGTGGCTTCCTGTATATTTGTTTCAAAATACAGCTTTGGATAGGATTCAATATATACATCAGCATAGTAATATCAACAAACGCGGGATTACAAATACCCTTGCACTACTGGATGCTGATGCGACCATTCCGTTTATTTCCCGGTACAGAAAGGAACAAACAGGAAATCTCGATGAACAGGAGATCGCAGAAATACAGAAATTGGCTCAACAGTTTCAGGAACTTGAGAACCGAAGAGCAAGTATTTTGAAAACTATTGAGGACCAGGAAGCGCTGACTCCGGAGCTGGAAACCCGGATAAACGCCGCCATCACTTTAACAGAATTGGAGGACCTGTATCTGCCCTTCAAGAAAAAAAGAAAGACCCGGGCGGATATGGCCAAAGAAAAAGGTCTCGAGCCGTTGGCGAAAATGCTCATGGCTCAGGCTATAGAACAGCCCCTGGAAACTGCAGCCCGCTTTATTTCGGGTGATGTCTCCTCTGCGGAGGACGCCATGACTGGTGCCCTTGACATCGTTGCTGAATGGATTAACGAGCGGGAGCGGGTGCGCACCAGGATTCGGAAGCTTTTTCAAAATAAGGCTGTGCTTGTGACCCGAGTGGTTAAAAAACAACAGGATGAGGAAGGAGCGCAGAAATTTATGCAGTATTTTGAGTGGGAAGAGTCTCTGAGACGGGTTGCTTCGCATCGGTTTCTAGCGATGCAGCGAGGGCAGAAAGAAGGATTTTTAAGATTGAAAGTGGAGGTTCCCGTAGAAATAGCACTAGATCAGATACGGCGTGTGGTGTTAAAGAGTGAAGCCGGACCATGTGCCCCTTACCTGAAACAGGCTATCAGTGACTCCTTTAAGCGTCTCTTACAGCCGGCCATAAGTAATGAGGTATTAGCTGAGGCCCGGCAGCGTGCGGAAGATGAAGCCATTAAAGTATTTTCGGAAAACCTGCGCCAATTACTTCTGGCACCTCCTTTAGGCCAAAAGCGTATTCTGGCACTGGATCCGGGTTTTAAATCCGGATGCAAACTGGTTTGTCTGGACCAAAGGGGGGATCTTTTGTACAACGAAACCATTTTCCCACATCCTCCGCAGCGGGAGACCACCCAGGCTATAAAGAAACTTCGGTCCCTGGTGAACTCTTATAATATTGAAGCTATAGCAATTGGAAACGGTACGGCTTCGCGTGAAACAGAGACCCTGGTTAAAAAGATAGCCTTTGACCGGCAGGTTCAGGTGTTTGTGGTCAACGAAGCGGGTGCTTCTGTATATTCTGCCTCCAAAATTGCCAGAGAAGAATTCCCTCAATATGATGTAACGGTGCGAGGTGCCGTTTCTATCGGAAGAAGGCTGGCGGACCCTCTTGCAGAATTGGTTAAAATAGATCCAAAGGCCATTGGGGTTGGGCAATACCAGCACGATGTGGATCAAACCAACCTAAAACGAGAACTGGACCGGGTGGTGGAAAGCTGTGTTAACAGGATTGGAGTCAATGTGAACACCGCCAGTGCAGCCTTGCTTCAATATGTGTCCGGAATAGGTCCCGGGCTGGCTGGTAAAATCGTTGATTTTCGCAGGCAAAACGGCGCCTTTTCATCCAGAAAAGAACTTCTAAAGGTACCGCAATTCGGCCCCAAGGCCTTTGAACAGGCGGCTGGTTTTCTCAGAATTACATCTGCTGCTAATCCGCTTGACAACTCAGCGGTGCATCCGGAGAGTTATTTCATCGTGGAGCAGATGGCCCGGGATCAGAAGGTGGAAGTGGAAGATCTGATTGGAAACCAGGACCTGCTACAGAAAATTATAATAAACCAGTACCTTAGTGATACCCTGGGCCTTCCGACGCTTCAAGATATTTTGGACGAATTGGAAAAGCCTGGGCTGGATCCAAGGAGGGCGGCCAAAGTCTTTGAGTTTGATCCTTCGGTGAAAAAAATAGAAGATCTTCAGGTGGGAATGAAGCTACCCGGAATCGTCAACAACATTACTAACTTTGGGTGCTTTGTGGATATTGGTATTAAGGAAAGTGGTCTGGTGCATATTTCCAAACTTGCCCGGCGCTATGTGAGTGATGTAAATGATGTTGTTTCCTTACACCAACACGTGCAAGTCACCGTGTTAGAGGTGGATCTTCAGCGAAAGCGGATCCAACTCTCCCTGGTGGATTGACCTCAGTGGAATCAATGACACCGATTTATGTGCAAAGGGCACCTGATTTTGCTTTTACCGTTCCCTCTTGCTTAAGATGTCTTGCATGATCATGTGGGCATGTACCCGGGAGTTTTCTATGAACCACTTATGCGTTTCCATTCCCCCACATACCACTCCTGCCAGATATATTCCCGGCACATTAGTCTCCATGGTCTGCGGATCGTAATGGGGGATTCGACGCTCATCTTTACTGAGATCAATCCCTAACATTTCGAGAAAATTGAAATTGGGCCGATATCCTGTAAGCAGTAGCACGAAATCATTCTCCAACTGAAGCCTGCCTTCAGGAGTTTCAACTTTGACGTGTTCCGGAGTAATTTCTGTAAGGTTCGAACGGAATAAGGCTTTGATGCTGCCTTCAGCAATTCGGTTCTCAATATCGGGCCGCACCCAATATTTGACCCGTTCTCCTATGGCAGGTTCCCTAACGACCATAGTGACCTCTCCTCCTTTACGATAAATTTCAAGCGCAGCATCCACGGCCGAATTACTGGCTCCAACTACCACTACTTTCTGCGTGGCATAGAAATGGGGGTCATGGTAATAATGATCTACCTTAGGAAGATCTTCCCCCGGAACATTGATGTAATTGGGTATGTCATAGAAGCCGGTGGCCACCACGATATTTCGGGCAGTATAGTTTGATTTAGTGGAACGGACCTCATGAAGGTTCTCATCGGTCTGAAGGATTTTCTCTACTTTCTCGAACAGGTGGATGTCCAGGTCATTTGAAGTTGTAATCCTTCTGTAATATTCCAGTGCCTCGGCCTTCCTGGGCTTTGGGTTATTGCTGATAAAGGGGATGCCTTCCAATTCCAGTTTTTCAGAAGTTGAAAAGAAGGTCATGTTCACCGGGTAATTGTAAAGGGAGTTAACCAGCGTTCCTTTTTCAAGGATAAGGTAAGACAGCCCTTTCTTTTTGGCCTGAAGTCCACAGGCGATTCCGATGGGACCGCCTCCTATTATCACGACATCGTAAATTATTGTCTGCTTAGGTGTTTGCAATGTTTTTAAGTTCTTTGATGGTTTCTAATGGATCGGTTGCTTTAAATACAAAACTACCTGCAACCAACACATCGGCGCCTGCTGCTATTAAAGCAGGGGCATTGGTGCTGGTGACGCCCCCGTCAATTTCGATCAGTGTGCTGGCACCGTTGCGCTGAATCATGTCCCGCAAGCGACGTACCTTATTATAAGTATGCTCAATAAACTTTTGTCCTCCAAAGCCAGGATTCACACTCATCAGACACACCAGGTCTATTTCCTTGATGGTATCTTCTAATAGTTCTACGGGAGTGTGTGGGTTTAATGCCACCCCAGCTTTCATGCCTTCCGCCCGAATGGCCTGCAGGCTCCGGTGAAGATGGGTACAGGCTTCATAATGGACGGTAAGATTATCAGCTCCTAATGCTTTGAATGTTTTAATATAACGATCCGGATCGACAATCATCAGATGGACATCAATCGTCTTGCGAGCATGGGAAGTAATGGCTTCCAATACCGGCATTCCAAAGGAAATATTAGGTACAAATACTCCGTCCATAATGTCAATGTGGAACCAGTCGGCTTCACTTTTGTTGATCATTTCTACATCGCGTTGCAGGTTTCCAAAATCAGCAGCAAGGATGGAGGGGGCAATAAGTTTTGATTTCATATATAGTAGTCGTTATGCATTGGCAAAAATAACAAAGAATACCAGCATGGTGGTATCGCAATGATGATAAGGGAGAATGAAACGCCCTGTTATATCTCTGCCGGCGAAGATACTAACTTGTTTTCAATGCCAGGAAGCCAACGCCCTGCCTGTTGGGGAGGAAATACGAAGGGGTTGGAGGTGAGTGTTGGTTGCTGTTTGTGATTTTCTCTCAGGAAATTGTGGTTTCGTAAAAAAAGAAAATCTCTGTCGTAGGAGTTTGGTATACAGCTTGTTGCATATTAAGCAGCGAGAAAAGTAGACGGTCAGAACTTGTAAAAGTCGTGATAAAAAAAGATTTTTCCAACTTTGTGTAACATTTTTTGCTTTTCTTACGTATAACCTATTACAAGACATATTCACATTAAATCCGAAAAGACGTAGATGAGACAACTTAAGATTACGAAGCAGGTAACCAACAGGGAAACTGCTTCGCTCGATAAGTATTTGCAAGAAATTGGAAAAGTAGATTTAATTACCGCCGATGAGGAGGTGGAATTGGCACAGCGGATCAAGGCAGGGGATAACCTGGCTCTTGAAAAGCTCACCAAAGCGAACCTTCGATTTGTGGTTTCAGTGGCAAAACAGTATCAAAACCAGGGATTAACACTTCCCGACCTTATTAATGAAGGCAACCTTGGACTGATAAAGGCTGCCAAACGATTTGATGAAACCCGGGGTTTCAAATTTATTTCCTATGCCGTATGGTGGATTCGGCAGTCTATTCTTCAGGCGCTGGCAGAACAATCCAGAATTGTACGCTTACCTTTAAATAAAATTGGATCCATCAATAAGATTAACAAGACCTATGCTTTCCTGGAGCAATCCCACGAGCGTCCGCCAAGTGCCGAGGAAATTGCCAAGGAACTGGATATGACCATCAATGATGTAAAGGAGTCTATGAAGAACTCCGGTCGACATGTATCCATGGATGCGCCTCTTGTTGAAGGAGAAGATTCCAATCTATATGATGTGTTGCGATCCGGGGAATCTCCGAACCCTGATAAGGAACTCCTGCACGAATCCTTGCGAACCGAAATCGAACGGGCGTTAGAAACGCTTACCCCAAGGGAAGCAGATGTGATTCGTTTGTATTTCGGCCTGGGCGACCAACATCCGATGACCCTTGAAGAAATAGGAGAGACTTTTGATCTGACCCGGGAGAGAGTCAGACAAATTAAGGAGAAGGCCATCAGGAGATTAAAGCATACTTCCCGAAGTAAAATTCTAAAAACGTATTTAGGCTAAGGACGCAGGCTGCTGCTGGCCGGTTGTAATTACAGTATTTACAGAAACAACAGTTAGGCTTTTGCCTGCATAACTGTTCGTTTTTTGATTGATGAATGATCCCCGGGTGGCCCCGGGGTTCTTTTGTAAAGACTGAGCTGCAATTGAAGAGTTCTGGAGAAAAGGTAGCCGTGTTCTTTTAGTCTCTGAAAGAATCCTTCAAGGGCTGACATCTCTATTGCTCAACTGCACCTAACCTGCTATCTTTGCGAGCTTAATAATATACCTTATGATTGAAATTAGATTGCCCGATGGCAGTATAAAGGAATTTGAGAAGGGCGTTACTCCCTATGAGGTAGCGCTAAGTATCAGTGAAGGGCTGGCACGTAATGTGTTATCGGCTAAGTTCAATGACCAGATCGTTGAAACCTCCACCCCCTTGACTACCAATGGCAGTCTGATCCTTTTTACCTGGAATGATGATGAGGGTAAGAAAGCCTTCTGGCACTCTTCCGCTCACGTGATGGCTCAGGCAATTGAGGAACTCTATCCGGGTGTTAAACTCACCATAGGTCCCGCAATTGAAAACGGATTTTATTATGATGTGGATTTCGGCGACCACAAGATTTCGGAGAGCGACTTTAATCAGATTGAGCAGCGAATGCTCGAGATCGCGAGAGGGAAACATCCGTTTCAGATGCGGGAAGTTTCAAAAGAGAATGCCTTAAACCATTATCAAAAAGAAAGGAATGAATTTAAGGTAGAGCTGATTGAGAATCTTCAAGACGGGGAAATTACTTTCTGTGATCACGATACCTTCACTGACTTATGTAGAGGAGGACATCTGCCCCATACAGGTTTTATTAAGGCGGTAAAGCTTACCAGTGTGGCCGGCGCTTACTGGAGAGGCGATGAAAACAATAAGCAGCTTACCCGGATATATGGTATTACCTTCCCTAAACAGAAGGACCTTAAGGAGTATCTGGTTTTACTGGAAGAAGCTAAGAAGCGAGATCACAGGAAGCTCGGACGGGAACTGGAGCTTTTTACTTTTTCTCAAAAAGTAGGTCAGGGTCTTCCTTTGTGGCTTCCGAAAGGGGCTGCATTGCGTGGTCGCCTGGAAGACTTTCTGAAAAAAGCTCAGCAGAAGGCAGGTTACGAGATGGTGGTGACGCCGCATATCGGTCACAAGGACCTTTATGTGACCTCCGGGCACTATGCCAAGTACGGAGAGGATAGCTTCCAACCGATTAAAACGCCGCATGAGGGAGAAGAGTTTCTATTAAAACCCATGAACTGTCCGCACCACTGTGAAATCTACCGAAGTGGTCAGTGGAGTTATAAGGATCTGCCGAAACGTTTGGCGGAATTTGGAACGGTATATCGTTATGAGCAAAGTGGAGAACTTCACGGTCTGACTCGCGTAAGAGGATTTACCCAGGATGATGCTCATATCTTCTGTACACCGGACCAACTGGATGATGAATTCAAAAAAGTGATAGACCTGGTACTTTATGTATTCTCTTCTTTAGGATTTGAAAATTTCACTGCCCAGGTTTCGCTTAGGGATCCTGAGAATAAGGAAAAATATATCGGCTCCGACGCCAACTGGGAAAAAGCTGAGAATGCCATAATTAATGCAGCCAAGGAAAAAGGTCTGTCCTACAAAATCGAGACAGGGGAAGCTGCTTTTTACGGTCCAAAACTTGATTTTATGGTAAAGGACGCCCTGGGAAGACAGTGGCAGTTAGGTACCATTCAGGTCGATTACAATCTGCCGGAGCGATTTGATCTTTCCTATAAGGGCAGTGATAACGAATTACATCGTCCGGTGATGATACATAGAGCTCCTTTTGGAAGTATGGAACGCTTTGTAGCAATTCTCCTGGAACACACCGCCGGAGATTTTCCTTTGTGGTTGATGCCACAACAAGCTATTATCCTCTCTCTCAGTGAGAAGTATGAGAAATACGCGGAAAAAGTTTTAACTTTGTTGGAAAATAACGAAATTCGCGCTACCGTTGACAATCGGAACGAAACTGTCGGTAAAAAAATTCGGGAAGCGGAACTTAATAAATTTCCTTTCATGCTGATAGTAGGTGAGCAGGAGGAAAAAGATGGTACAGTTTCTGTCCGAAGAAGGGGTGAAGGTGACCTGGGAAGAATGGACCCTGAAGCCTTTGCTCAGTTAATTAATAAAGAGATTAGCAAGAATCTCAAAGCATTTGAAGTTTAACTAAAATTTTATAGCCATAGCAATACGAAGAAAAAGATCGAGAAGACCCCTTAGAGAAGTCAAAGAAGACCCGCACAAAATCAACGAAAAGATTCGTGCTCAGGAAGTGCGCCTTGTGGGAGATAATGTTGAAATGGGAGTTTATCCCATTAAACAAGCCTTAGCAATTGCGAGAGAACAAGAATTGGATCTAGTTGAAATTTCTCCTAATGCCAATCCTCCTGTAGCCAAGGTGATGGACTACAAGAAATTCCTGTACGAACAAAAGAAGCGTGAGAAAGCCATGAAGGCCAAGGCTACTAAAGTAGTGGTAAAAGAGCTTCGGTTTGGTCCCAATACTGATGAACACGATTACGAGTTCAAACGTAAACATGGGGAGAAATTTCTGAAAGAGGGTGCTAAACTCAAGGCTTTTGTATTCTTTAAAGGGAGATCCATTGTCTTTAAAGATCAGGGAGAAATTCTGTTGCTTCGGTTGGCTCAGGACCTGGAAGAATTCGGAAAGGTGGAACAGATGCCAAAGCTGGAAGGCAAGCGAATGACGATGTTCATTGCTCCCAAAAAAACAAAATAACTTCTGGGGTTCCAATCCGGAAGTACATCTTATATAAGTGAGTGAAAATCAATAAAGAAAGACAGAATGCCTAAAATGAAAACCAAATCCAGTGCCAAGAAGCGATTTAAGCTTACGGGTTCTGGTAAAATCAAAAGAAAGCACGCTTTCAAAAGTCACATCCTGACAAAAAAGAGCAAGAAAAGAAAACTAGCACTTACCCATTCCACCTTGGTGGACCGTTCGGATGAAGACAATATCAAACTTCAGTTGCGTTTAAAGTAATTGAAGCGCTTGATGGTTTATCAAATTTAATAACCCTGGAGCATGGCTTTTTTCAAGTGTCGATAAGGACCGCCTGCTACAAAAAAATTTAAAATTATGCCAAGATCAGTAAATTCAGTTGCAAAGAGGGCCAGAAGAAAAAAGGTTCTTAAGCAAGCCAAAGGTTACTTCGGACGTAGAAAAAACGTATGGACGGTAGCCAAGAACGCGGTTGACAAGGCCATGTTGTATGCCTATCGTGACCGTAAAACCAAGAAGAGAAATTTCCGTTCCTTGTGGATAATGCGTATCAACGCAGGAGCACGTCAGCACGGAATGTCTTATTCTCAATTCATGGGTAAAGTAAAAGCGAGTGGAATCGAATTGAACCGTAAGGTGCTTGCCGATCTCGCTATGAACCATCCTGAAGCGTTCAAGGCAATCGTAGATAAAGTAAAGTAAGTAACACCTGATTGAACTCACTTATAGATAGAACCCACTCGAAGGAGTGGGTTTTCTGTTTAAGGGTTTGCACTTGCCTAAAATGTTGTTTACGCTGGAATCATTTCCTGGCCTGGAACCACTGGCGTATCAAAAGGGTTAAGCAGTAACCCAGGTTTTACCTGCCTGGCTTTCGGCCATAGTAAATGCCTTTACCTTTATGCCGGGTAGCACAAAAGAAGAGCCTTCTGAAATTGTACGTAGCCAGGACTCGTCAGTGACTACTGCGATTTTATCAATTTTGTCGGTGAGCTGCTTAAAGTTCTTGACGTCGAATTTCAGTTCATCCCAGAGCGCTCTTGCCTCTACATCTGAAATTTCCTGTATCTCCAAGTAGACGTTCATTTTTGCCCGGGACTGCAGCTCCGGCAGAAATTGTAGAATGGATTGTTTGACACCTTTTTCATCGTATTTCCCTTCCCAGCGGAAGCCCATTGCTTTCTCACTTCCTAAATCGATCTTGTGTAACATAGCTCATTTTTTTTCTTCCCTTAAAGATAGGTAGTTGCATTTTTCCCAGCAGGGTGATTATTAAATGTTTATGATTACTATTAGAAGATTTTGTACTTTAAAATTTTGGGATTCATCATTAAAATAGGAGCTTATGACACCAAAAAAGGAATTAACACCCGCACAAACTGAAGAATTGCTCGATTCGCTCAAGAAACGTTTCATGGAAAATATGCAGCGGCACAAGAATGTAAAGTGGTCTGAAGTTGAGGATCGGCTAGAATCACAGCCTGGGAAATTATGGTCGCTCTTTAGAATGGAAAGTAGTGGCGGGGAACCTGATGTAGTGGATATAGGTGGGGATAAAGATGTCCTTATGTTTGTTGACTGCTCAGCAGAAAGCCCTTCCGGACGCCGGAAAGTATGTTACGATCGTGAAGGCTTGGAATCGCGTAAACAACATAGGCCCGAAAATAATGCGGTGGATATGGCCGCCGAAATGGGTGTCGAACTGCTTAATGAGGATTTGTATCGCAAGCTTCAGGAAAAGGGGGAGTTCGATTTGAAAACCTCGAGCTGGATTGTTACTCCCGACCCAATCCGAAAGCTTGGAGGAGCCCTTTTCGGAGATCGTCGTTACGATCAGGTTTTTATTTATCATAACGGAGCCCAGTCCTATTACGGCGCCCGTGGTTTCAGGGCTTATTTAAAGGTTTAGCAGGTGAAGTTAAGGTTGCGAATGAAGAAATTAATTTTAGCATAACCTTGCCTTTACCTTCAGTCAATAATAAAACGCCATTTTTGCTGTATCTTTTTTAAGATGTTATGGACTCTTAGTTTTTGTCGACAGGAGTTTGGGAAGTTTGTCATCCAGGGCAAACTTCCCTATTTTCACATAAGATTAATGCACTGGTAACGTTAAGGTAACATTGCAGGGTGTTCTTTGCAGTGACAAAAACTAAGGTGAATGGTACTTCAGCGCTGGAATTTTTCTCCCATTCAGGAGAAATGGTCTTCTTTATTTGCATTCGATCTACATTTCCGCTCATGGGTATGGCCCGAGCTGGCAGTTCCTGTCTACCTTCCAATAAAGCAACTTATTCTTCTCTCAAATTTGCTTTTATATGTATTATAAAAGCTACTTTTACAAGTAATTACATTGAAAAACCGCCTTTAAAATGAATATTATGAAGAAATTAATCCTTTTTTCCCTTGCCCTGGCCTTTATCTCCTGCGGCAATAACCAAAAAGATAGAGGTACCATTACAGTGGATGGTTCCAGCACCGTCTATCCCGTTACTGAGGCATTGGCAGAGGAATACAGAAGTGTTGCTCCGCGGACCAATGTTACCATTGGTATTTCCGGAACTGGTGGAGGCTTTCAAAAATTTGGCCGAGGAGAGATTGATATTGCCAATGCTTCCCGTCCCATCAAGGAAGATGAAGCTCAAATTGCCCGGAATAATGGCATTGAGTTCGTGGAGCTGGAAGTGGCCTACGACGGTCTGGCGGTAATTGTGCACCCTGATAATGATTGGGTTGAATCCTTTACTGTAGAGGAGTTAAGGAAAATATGGGAGCCATCTGCCCAGGGCACCATCACCCGCTGGAATCAAATTAACCCGGAATGGCCTGATGAAGAAATTCACCTGTTTGGACCCGGAGTGGCTTCAGGTACATTTGATTATTTCACAGAAGCGATTGTTGGAGAAAGTGGCTCCAGCCGAGGAGACTATACAGCGAGCGAAGATGATAATGTATTGGTTCAGGGAGTGTCGACTGACCCATTAGGACTGGGCTTCTTTGGCCTTGCCTATTATGAGGCGAATCAAGATAAACTGCGATTGGTACCCATTGATGGTGGAAATGGTCCCGTGGCTGCAACTGCTGAAACCATTAGAGATGGAAGCTATGCTCCTCTTTCAAGACCTCTCTTTTTGTATGTGAACAGTACTTCCCTTGAAAATCCGGAAGTCATCGATTTTATGCGATTCTATTTGGAGACGGCTCCTAGTTTGATGAGGGATGTGGGCTATGTTCCTTTAACTGAAGAGGAGTACAAAGCAGAATTGGAAACATTTAACCAGTTCGTAGAAGAAAACGCTCCTGAAACGACGGAGGAGCCAGCTGCACAATAATCTTTCACAAATTTATGATGCGAAGAATAAAGGAATTTTTTATTGAGAAAACTTTGCTCGCGACTGCTTTGTTGACGGTTCTGGTCACGATCGGTATCATAGCGGTTCTCTCAGTAGAAGCATTCAATTTCTTTAAGGAGGTTTCTGTTTGGGAGTTTCTAACCGATACTCAGTGGACTCCTTTATTTACAGATAAGCATTTTGGGATCCTGCCATTGCTATCGGGAACTTTATTGACTTCCTTTATTGCAATAGCCTTTGCAGTGCCGGTGGGACTTTCAATAAGTATTTATATCAGTGAGTATGCACCCCGGAGTTTCCGAAAAACCATTAAACCCGTTTTAGAGCTCTTAGCGGCAGTTCCTACTGTTGTTTACGGTTTTTTTGCCTTGACGGTGGTCACTCCTTTTTTGCAGGGGTTCATTCCGGGCCTGTCAGGGTTCAACTCATTGTCTGCGGGACTGGTAATGGGGATTATGATCATCCCCTTTATTTCATCTCTTAGTGAAGATGCATTGCACGCAGTGCCAAACTCGCTCCGGGAGGCTGCATATGGAATGGGATCCACGCGGTTGCAAAATGCTTTTAAAGTTATGGTCCCTGCTGCCTCCTCAGGAATTATAGTCTCCATTATTCTGGCTATTTCACGGGCTATAGGCGAGACAATGATTGTGGCCATTGCGGCAGGACAACAACCTCGGCTTACCCTGGATCCTACCGTTCCAGTGGAAACCATTACTGCTTACATCGTTCAGGTTAGTTTAGGAGATGTGCAACATGGCTCTTTGGAATATCGGACGATTTTTGCGGCGGGAATCACCCTTTTCATTTTCACCTTTATTCTCAATACGATAAGTTATCGGATTAGAAAGAAATTTCAGGAAAAATATGAGTAGGATTCTGGATGGGATTAAAGCCGGATTTTTGAAAAACCTTTTCACGTTGAATTTTTTAGCATGAATCACATTCGAAAAAACAGGTTATTGGACCAGGTGTTTAAATACTGGGGCATTTTTTGTACGCTCCTGGGTTTGGTTCTGCTGGCCATTTTCATTGGGTCAATATTAGTGGATGGAGTGAAGCGGATTGATTGGGAATTTATCACCAATTTACCCTCCAGAAAGGCAGAAAATTCCGGAATATATACGGCTTTGATGGGGAGTGTCTGGGTACTGGTGCTGACCACCATTTTTGCACTGCCTATCGGCATTGGTGCGGCTATATATCTTGAGGAGTTTTCTAGAAAAGGGAAACTTTCTTCTATCCTGGAAGTGAATATCTCCAATCTTGCAGGAGTACCTTCTGTAATCTATGGTTTGTTAGGTTTAGAAATATTTGTTAGGGTAATGCAAATGGGATCCAGTGTTCTGGCGGGTAGTTTTACCCTGGCCCTTCTTATTCTTCCCATTGTGATTGTGTCGACCCGAGAGGCCATAAAAGCTGTGCCACAATCAATCAGGGACGCTTCCTATGCTATGGGCGCCACCAAGTGGCAGACCGTTTCAATGCAGTTGCTGCCAGCATCTTTTGGAGGAATCATGACGGGAGTGATCCTGGCGCTTTCCAGGGCAGTTGGAGAAACTGCACCCCTAATTGTAATTGGTGCACTGGCCTACGTTCCCTTCGCGCCTAGCTCGCCTATGGATGACTTTTCTGTATTGCCCATTCAGATTTTCAACTGGATATCCCGGCCACAGGAAGGATTCGAATTAAATGCTGCGGCTGGTATTATAATCCTACTGAGTATTACCTTTATAATGAATGGAATTGCCGTATATTTAAGGAATAAATGGCAGAAAAAATTAAAGTAAAAAAATGGAATCAGAACAGATAGATACCGCTCGAGAGGACTCCCCGGCAAAAAAGAAGAATATGATTAAGGCCGAAGGAGTAAAGGTATGGTATGATGATTTTATGGCTATCAAGGGAATTGATATGAAAATCAGAACCAACCGCGTAACTGCCTTTATTGGGCCTTCTGGTTGTGGTAAATCGACCTTCTTAAGACTTTTCAACCGGATGAATGACTACGTGGAGGGGTTTCGTATGGAGGGGAATATTAGGATTCAGGGAAACAATATTTATTCAGAGAAAATCAATATTGAACAATTGCGGAAGGAAGTAGGAATGGTTTTTCAAAAACCCAATCCTTTTCCAAAATCGGTTTTCGAAAATGTTGCTTATGGCCTGAGAATCCAGGGAATTAAGGATAAGCAATATTTGCAGGATAAAGTAGAAGCTTCTCTCAAACAGGTAGCCCTTTGGGATGAGGTAAAAGATGGTCTGAATAAATCGGCTCTGGCCCTTTCAGGGGGACAGCAGCAAAGGCTCTGTATTGCTCGAACATTGGCAGTAGAACCTGAAGTCATCCTTATGGACGAACCTACTTCAGCTCTGGATCCGATCTCAACTTCTAAAATTGAGGAATTGCTTTATGAGTTAAAGGAGAATTACACCATTGTTATTGTTACTCATAATATGCAGCAAGCCAGTAGGGTCAGTGATTCAACGGCCTTTTTCTATATGGGGGAGTTGGTAGAATATGATAAGACCAAAAAGATTTTCACCAATCCAGAGAAGAAACAAACAGAAAATTACATCACAGGCCGTTTTGGGTAAGGCGATATGATCAAAAATTTTGGAGTTATGACAAATCTTGAAGAGTATAAAGACAATTTACGACAGGCAGCCCGGGAAATGTTTGACTTGTGCAGGAAGCAGCTGGAAACAGCAGGAGATGCCTTTCTTGAGTTTGATACAGATCTTGCGGAAGAAGTGATGAGAACTGAAAACCGGGTCAATGCTTTGGATTTAAAGATTGACCGGGATTGTGAAAGATTTATTGCTTTGTATACCCCTGTGGCCCGGGATTTAAGGTTTGCCCTGGCCCTTCGAAAAATCAATTTTGATCTTGAGCGCATAGGAGACCATGCTTATGGGATGGCTTACTTTGTGGCTTCCCTGGATGAGCAGATCTCTGAGGATAAATTTGAACGTGTGGAGTTTAGACCCATGTTTGAGGGAGCCATGTCCATGCTGGAAGATATTAGTACTTCTTTTATAGAAGGAGATACCAAACTGGCAAGACAGGTTTTCAAAAAGGATAAGGAGCTCAACAGGATTAATCAGCAGGCTGTTAAAGTGATTGCTGCAGCCCTTAAGGAGGATCCGAATGCTGCAGAACAATACCTTTTATTATTTTCGGTGATTAAGAAGTTGGAGCGAATTGGCGATCTGGTCACCAATATCGCTGAAGAAATCATTTTTTATAGGAAAGCAGAGGTGATTAAACACAAGAAAAAGAAGCCTACCAGTGCTCCTGATTAATTTCACCTGTCCTGAATTGCACTAAAGGAAAGAAAAAAGACCTGTAAGCTTTTTTCTTTTCTCCCGACTAAGTACTTCGCCGTGAGGGTACTACTTATCCTCTTGGAGTCATCGAATAATTTCGAGTGATTTTTTCCATTATTTTTCTTGGTAAAGCGGAAAAAGGCTTTACATTTGCACCCGCTTTCGAGCCCTACGAAACAGGATTTAGGAAGCGAAAAAGTTCTCTGAAAAAAAGATTGGAAAAAGTTTGTTTTAGGAGCGGAAAAGGTAGTATTTTTGCCGCTCGTTTTGACCGGAAGAAATCAAGACGAAACGTTCTTAAAATAATAAAATTTTTTCTTGCAGGTGTGATTTAGTTTTGTATCTTTGCACCCGCTTTGAGAAACAAGCTCCCAGGCTGATTTAAAAGGAAAGAGGTACTGCCTTGCGAAAGGGAAGGCGGTGAGGGTTCGACTCCCTTATTCCGAGCTAGAAAGCTCTTTTAAAAAGAGCATGTTCATTGACATATTGAATTGACAGCGCGTATTGCAATTGCATCTTTAGAAGGTGCAAGAACAATGCAAAAATTAAGAATTAAGACTAGAAGTACATCTTTTTGAGCGTTGGTTTTCTCTTTCTTTATGGGAGGGGAGATCATCTCTGGAAATTTCCTTTGGTAGTTGTTAAAACATCTAAGATTTAACGAT
>JAJUIC010000144.1 GCA_029265595.1 Flavobacteriaceae bacterium | reverse complement strand
CGGGAACGGCCCGTACCGAAGGTTCCGGTTAGTTCCCCACTAGCTCCTGCATATATTCCCGAACCGTCATTTTCTTCCTTGGATTTGAATGAGCTTCCGCCCTGAGCCAGCGCCACCAATGAAGGTAGGTCACTTTTTTTAGTCACAATATTAATTGCTCCTGTAAGGGCATTGATCCCATAAACCCGGGCTGCAGCTCCTCGTAAAACCTCAATGTGAGCTATGGCGCTCAGAGGGACGGGCAGATTCATCATGTTGTGGGCCGATTGAGAATCGATCATCTTCACTCCATTTATCAGAACAATGCTTTGTTCCGAAGTGCCTCCGTCTATAGACACATCCGTTTGAACTCCAAAAGGACCGCGTTGCCGAATATCCACGCCGCTGATATACGATAGTACTTCATTAAGGGAGGTTACAGGAAGTTGTTGTATTTCCTGCTGCGTAATGATTTGGATATCCCGGGCCGTCTGATTAAAGGGCACCTCTATCCGATTGCCTTGAAGTACGACCTCCTCCAGCTGAGTAGATGGGATTTCCTCCTCCTGTGCCATAAGAGGATAGGCAAATAACAATACAAGTGGAAATAAGCTTTTCTTCAACATGTCAATAGGGTATAAATTGAATTTCGGAGGGCAAAGGTTTGCCAATTATCCGTATGTTTGATAGTCCAGATATGAAATAATGAGTAGTCCGGTCAGTATTCCTTTTTCCTCTTTTATTAAGATAGATCGCCGAAAGAAAGATCCGGTATATTTACAAATCGTCTATCAGTTTATACAGGCGCTAAACCGCCATCTACTGACCCATGAGGATCGGCTTCCCGGATCCAGGAGTATTGCCGCAGATTTACAAATACATAGAAAAACAGTTCTGGCTGCTTTAGGTGAATTGCAGGACCAGGGTTATCTAAGGACCGTTCCTGGTGTGGGAACTTTTGTTACAATTCCCGAGCACCCCAACGGAGATGGCGGGGGTAGAAGTCGAGTACAACAACCCTCAGAGCAGGCCACCTTTACCTTTAAGAGGGATTTTGTGCTGGATCCGCCTGTTTCTGAAATCCCACGGCAACTTTATTTTACAGATGGATCTCCGGATTTTAAAACCGTTCCTCTGGAAGAATTAGGCCGGGCCTATGCTTCGGTTCTTAGAAGGGAATCAAACCCAGAGGAGCTTGACAATGGGAATATCTTTTTTAGAGAACAATTGAGTTATTATCTGAACGTTTCCCGTGGATTCCATCTGTCGCGTTTTTTTATGCTACCGCTCAGCAGTCGGGAGCAGGTCTTTACCGTTTTATCCCAATTGATTCTCTCAAGGGGACAGGTGGTGCTGGTTGAGGAATTAAGTTTCTACCTGGCCAACATGATTTTCTCTCAGGTTGGAGCCCGGCTTTTGACCATTCCGGTGGATGCAGACGGCATGGATGTGGAATATATTGCCGCTCATTTTAAGCGCGGTGAAGTTCGGGCGGTCTATATAAATCCACGCAGCCAATATCCAACAGGAGTGAGATTGTCACCAACCCGCAGGAGCCGCCTTCTTGAACTGGCCAGGACCCTAGATTTTGTCGTGATAGAGGATGATGTGGATTTTGAGTTTACCACTCCAAAGGACCACCTAAAGCCTCTATTGCGCATGGAAGGGGGAGAGCGCGTAATTTATCTGGGTGCATTTGGCCGGTACCTTCCACCAGAATTCCAAATGTACTTCATGATTGGCCCGAGAGACTTCATTATAGAGGGAGAAAAATACCTCAATATTCTGGGGAGACCGAGGTATTTGATGGAAAAAGCCCTGGGGGAAATCATTCATCAAGGTGATATTCATAGGTATCAGCGAAAATCTTCAAAATTATTGAGTGAACGAAAGGAAAAATTTGCTGAATTGTTGCAATTACATCTGGGAGAGCTTATAGCGTTTTCGGTGCCCCGATCGGGACTGGCATTCTGGATTAGGTTCAACCGGCATGTACCGCTGGCCCTGCTTCAGGAAAAGGCTCATAAAGAAGGTTTGATGATACCCGGTCTTTGTTTGTATCAAAACAAGCATATGACCGCCCTGCGGCTTGGGTTTGCCCATATGACCCTGAAGGAGTTGGAAGTAGCGACCGTGAAATTACAAGAAGCTTATTCGGCCGTTTTAACCGGTTAATTCCAACCGGATGTGATATACTTTGGATGAAATTGAATGCATCTATTAATATTGGTAAAAAATATATATTGCAGCGTATAAACTAACGGACCACCATGAAGCGCAGAACATTTTTAAAAGCAACCGGGATTTCTGGATTAGGGGTGAGCCTGATGCCCCAGGTTATAGGGGCTCCCTCAGAAATGCCCTTAACAACGCCGGCTAACACTTCAATATGTATAGCTACCTGGAACTTCCATAAGGCCAGTAAAACGGCTGGAGAATTACTGGATTCCGGTGCCAGTGCCCTGGATGCAGTAGAAAAAGGGGTGATGGTGGAAGAGTCCAATTTAGAGAACCATACCGTAGGAAAAGGAGGGGCTCCTGACAGAGATGGATTCGTGACTCTTGATGCATGTATAATGGCACCTGACGGAGATTGCGGCAGTGTAGCCTTTCTGCATGATATTGAACATCCGGTATCAGTTGCCAGGAAGGTGATGGAGAAAACTCCTCATAAAATGTTGGTTGGAGAAGGAGCGCTGGCCTTTGCGTTGGAACAGGGATTTACCCGGCAGAACTTATTGACTGAAGCCTCCAAAGAAGCCTGGGAAGAATGGTTAGAGGAGAAGGAATACCGACCCATCATAAATGTCGAGAATCACGATACCATCGGGATGCTCTGTTTGGATGAAAATGGGGATTTAGCCGGGGCATGTACGACTTCCGGTTTGGCTTATAAAATGCGCGGGAGGGTAGGTGATTCTCCTATTATTGGTTCTGGGTTATTTTTGGATAACGAAATTGGAGGAGCGGTTGCAACCGGTCTTGGGGAGGAGATCATGAAGAATGTCAGCAGTTTCTTGATAGTTGAGTTGATGCGCCAGGGGAATAGTCCCCAAAAGGCATGTGAACTGGCCATGGACCGAATTATTAAAAGCAATCCTGCATACCGCGATTTCCAGGTAGCGTTTCTGGCCATTAATAAACAGGGGGAAGTAGGTTCCTTTTGTATTCATCCGGGCTTCACCTATATGAAGTATCAGGATAAACAGAATACGAATTTCAACAGCCCTTCTTTTTTAAAATAGAGGAAATTCCAGCTTTGTGGGAAACTATTCTTGAGCCTGTGTGGATGCCTTAAAGCTACAGAGAATTTAAAATATTTTGTGCAGAGCGGATTATGTCATCCGCTGAAGCATCCTGTAAACGATCCAGTTCAAACAGGGTTAAAGCCGATTTGAGCTTTTCTAGACGCTGGTGATTTCCTTCTTTCCGAAACTCGGTCTTTAAAATTCTAATTTTTTCGTAGGCCTGTATGCCTTCAACGAGCATTTCGAATCGGACGGATGAACGACCGCCCGGATAAATCAGGTAAGTATCTCCTGCAGCCCAGGTTCTGAACCTGCTGTCCAGTAAGGGTTCCATTACCCAGCTGTTATACGCCCATCGCAAGTATCCGTCAAGACCCTCTTTTGCGGCATACCACCCATACCATTTGGTCTGGGCCGGTGGGCTGAAGGTGAAACTGTTGGGGGCAGCATGTGCACAACTGGTGTAGAAAGTACTGATTTTACCCTCTTGAGTTCTTTTCTTTAAAATTTCTTCAGGAAAACTTTCTTCCATACTCAGACAATAATCATCCACCTGGTCAAACAGTTCCGGGTGGAGACTTCCCGCGAAAGATATTTTAAAATCTGTGTCGGCTTTGCGGATTACTTTTATGGTTTCCATCATAGCTTCCATAGGACGTTCGTCCATGGCAATATACGTGTGGTCAAACCAGCCCTTCGCTTTTAAATGTGCTGCGAACTGTTTTAACATGGCAACCCAAACCTCCTGATATAGTGGTTCGCCTGGTTCGGTGTCAAGGTGTTTAATGGTATTGGAAGCCTCATCAAAATAAGCGAAGCTGAGTTTCCACGGGATCATGGAATAAGTGTTTATTTGTTTGGTCACACCCAGTCCCTTCATAAAGGTTACCCATCGGTCAAATACATCAAAATTAAACTCCCAGCTACCATCCAATTTCCGGGTCCAGCGAACCATGGAGTGAAAGGGATCCTGGGTTTGTCCGTCCCACGGCCGATCTATAATACTTGCTGTGATGGATTTGCCTCCGGCCCGGGAATACATTCTGTAATCTTTTTCCATTGCCTGGAAATGGGCCTGGCTCCAAAGTGGAGTTTGATAATATCGTGCTGCCGCATAGGGGTTTTGCCACAGGTCCAGGTGGAAATCCCATTGGGCTGGCCTGGGAAGTACTCG
>JAJUIC010000206.1 GCA_029265595.1 Flavobacteriaceae bacterium | reverse complement strand
TTCAATTTGATGATGTTCGGTGACATCACTGAAGATTCTGAATTCTATCATATTGCCTATTCCTACATCCGTCACATTCAAGTCTTAGAGCGATCCTTCGGCTATTCCTATACCGGGAAAGGGAATCCTCCCAATTCCCGTCACCATTATGCCCTGCTTACAAGCTTACACGGATCGGGTATGGAGATTAAAAATTAATGCTCACATTCCCGTTGAATTTTCCTATCTTAAGATTAAAAGTACACTATGGCAGCTATCAGACCCATGAGAATCGTTTCTGGAAGTCATAAGGGAAAAAGAATTGTCGCTCCCGGAAATCTTCCAGTTCGTCCCACCACGGATTTTGCGAAGGAGTCCCTCTTTAATATCCTGAGTAACCATTACCACCTTTCCGGGCTTCATGTGCTGGATTTGTACAGTGGAACTGGCAATATGGCATATGAATTTGCTTCCCGAGGTGCGGCCTCTGTGGTCTCGGTAGATCAACATACCGGCTGCGTTCGGTTTATTAATAAAACTGCGCAGCAGCTCAATATGCCTATTGAAACCTTTAGAAGTGATGCAGAAAAGTTTCTATCCAAGGCTGCTTCAGGTTCCTATGATATCATATTTGCCGACCCACCATACGACGTGGATAAAAAAAAACTGGAAACTTTGGCAATGGAAGTATTCAATCGGCAGCTCCTTAAAGAAGAAGGCTGTCTTGTTTTGGAGCATCACTCAAAAATTGATCTCTCAGGTCTTCCCCATTTTACCGAAGCTAGGAAATACGGCAACGCAATTTTCAGCTTCTTCTTTCTTTCCGAAGATTAGGGGTCCTAAAAAAATAAAGCAGGTCTGTAAGCCGGATTCTGTTCGTTCAGATAGTTCCGAACGCCCTTATCATTTATCTGAGGTTTTTGTTACCAAAAACCTTTAGCTGCCTACCCTCCGGCATCGGACGGGCCGTCCTAAAAGCCGGTTTACGTGGCATTGCTCCGTGTAGAGTTTACCTGATTTCACTACAGCCTGACCTGTACATTCTTTCTGTTGCACTTGTCCTGAATGTGTCAGGCAGACCTGACACAAACGGTGGGTGTTACCCACTACACTGCCCTGTGGAGTCCGGACTTTCCTCCCTTCCTCTTGGGAAGAGCGATAAGGCGACCTGCTCTACTGGCAAATGTAAAGAGAAAAACCGTGCCATAATCATCTTTTTGGACGAGACTCTCTACTGCCCTGTGGATAAAAAGACATGGGCTTGTTTAAAATTGAGTCTCTTAACCATTATCTTTGTAACTTAAACCATTTTCAATGGAACAGTTTGTAGTATCAGCCAGGAAATACCGCCCTCAGACCTTTAGGGATGTTGTGGGGCAGCAAGCCATTACCAACACCCTTACCAATGCCATTGAAAACAATCATCTGGCCCAGGCCCTCTTATTTACCGGACCCAGAGGAGTGGGAAAAACCACTTGTGCACGAATCCTTGCAAAGAAAATAAATCAGGATTACTCCCAGGATCCTGAGGAAGATTTTGCCTTCAATATATTTGAGCTGGATGCCGCATCCAATAATTCAGTTGACGACATTCGGAATCTGATTGACCAGGTACGGATTCCGCCTCAAGTTGGAAAGTATAAAGTGTATATCATCGATGAGGTCCACATGCTTTCTCAGCAGGCTTTTAATGCCTTTTTAAAAACCCTGGAAGAGCCACCTGGTCATGCTATTTTTATATTGGCCACCACCGAGAAACACAAAATCATTCCTACCATTCTATCGCGGTGCCAGATTTTCGATTTTAAAAGAATTACCGTTGCAGATGCCAAGGACTACCTGAGTTACATCGCCCAGCAAGAAGGAGTAACAGCAGAAGATGACGCCCTGCATATTATTGCTCAAAAAGCAGATGGCGCCATGCGGGACGCGCTATCCATT
>JAJUIC010000133.1 GCA_029265595.1 Flavobacteriaceae bacterium | reverse complement strand
TGGGTAATGGAAATCAATGGCAGTCCTGGATTCATATTACTGATGTTGCCCGTATCTATATTCATATTCTGGAAAATGGACTTACCGGAGTGTATAACGCAGTTGCGCCCAATCCCCTGCGGAATCATCAGATTATGGAAGAGGTTGGAGCCAGTATGGGCAAGAAGATGTGGATGCCAAAGGTGCCGCCCCTGGCCTTGAAGATAGTGATGGGGGAGATGAGTGACATGGTGCTTTCAAGCCAACTGGTGGCTTCAAAAAAAATAGAAGATTCGGGGTTTACTTTTCTCTATACCAGTCTGAGTAAAGCACTGGCAGACCTAGAAACAAAGTAGAACTCAAGTTATTTCACCAGGAATAATTGGTCTAAGGGATATAAAATAACCGACCTGTTTAAGGAGAGTTTAGAAAATATTATAATGACTAGGTAATTGTCTTCATACAAGATTTTATGATATTGAATTAATATTTTTTATCTGGATGATTTCAATTTCCTCAGCATTCTGAAATCCACTACAGGAAAATACAGAATTTTTGCTTCTATAAGTTAGCTGGACAGGCAAATTGTCTACTCTATACATTTCAGGATCTGGAATCAGGTGATCTTCACGGGAAACCACCGAGGAAAAACCATTTTAAATGGTATAAAAAAACCAGCCAAAAAAGGCTGGTTCAAGGATCTTTATTTACTCTTTTAATTTACCCGTGTGGCTTTCACATCTATCCTAAGCTCCATGTCATCACTGATGAAATTGTTCCCGAGGTTGTCAAATACACTGCGTGATCCGTAGTTTACGTTCCAGTCTGTTCTGTCCAGGGTGAAGGTATCACTGCTTATGTGTAGCTCATCCCCGTTGATTCGGATGCTTACCGGGAACTCAATGTTTTTGGAATCCTCCTTAATGGTGAGATTGCCCTGTAGTTGCTGTTTTCCATCCTTTTGGCTGACCCCTGTAATTTCAAAAGCGGCAGTTGGATATTTCGGCACGTTAAAAAAATCGGTTTCCTTTCCTTCCACTGTACCTTTCAGGTGATTTTCAAGATTGGTTCTATCTTCATCGGAAATTCCTTCATCGGTAACTGTCAAGCTGTTCATGTCGATGACTATATTCCCACTCTCAATTTCATTATCCAAAGCAGTAAAGGTTCCTGATTGGATGTTGATATACCCTACATGCTCTCCCCCGGGTTTGGTACCACGCCAATTAATGGTGGAGGCCTCAGGATCTACCTCATAAACTGTGGAAGTTTCACTTGCCGTAGCGGCTTCCCTTGCCTCATCGGGAGAAACTCTATTTTGGGCTTCATTTTTGCAAGCCACTGCTCCCGTACCCAACAGTAGAAGCAGAGCTATATGGAATACTGATTTTTTCATCTTTTACGATTTTTAAAATGAACCTGTAAAATTAGAAGTTTGCCCAATCAAATCTCTTAAGACAATATTAAAATTCTTCGGTGACATTTTGACATTTGATCTGGATTGGCAGTAATTTTGCCTGTTGAAGAGTGATTTAAATTTGTAATGGAAATGAGCAAAGACGAAAAGAATAAATCTCAGGAAAACCTGAAGGACCAGGTTGAAGAAATCCTTGATGAGGCTATTGAAAAGGCAGAGGAAAACCAGGCAACTCCAGAAAATAAAGAGACTGATGAAAATGCCAGCGATAAACAGGAAGATCTTCGGGAAGAGCTTGAGAAAGAAAAAGATAAGTTTTTGAGACTGTTTGCCGAATTCGAAAATTATAAAAAAAGAACATCCAAAGAACGGGTCGAGCTGTTCAAAACAGCCGGTCAGGATATCATGCTTTCCTTATTACCGGTGCTTGATGATTTCGACCGGGCCCTGGCTGAAATCAGCAAGGCCGAGGATAAAAACCTGCTCAAAGGGGTGGAGCTGATCCATACAAAGTTCAAGGACACCCTCCGGGCTAAGGGCCTTGAGGAGATGGAGGTAAAGCAGGGAGATGCCTTTGATGCAGATCTACATGAGGCCGTGACACAAATTCCTGCTCCAAATGATGATCTCAAAGGAAAAATTGTAGATGTTGTGGAAAAGGGGTATCGCCTGGGTGGAGAGCGAATCATTCGGTACCCGAAAGTGGTAACCGGAAAATAGGAACCGCATTAAGTGAATGAATAAGAATGAAAGAGGATTATTATGACATTTTGGGCGTTGACCGGAACGCTTCGATCGCAGAAATTAAAAAAGCATATCGCAAGAAGGCCATTAAGTATCACCCTGATAAAAATCCGGGGGATAGTGAGGCTGAAGCCATGTTTAAGAAAGCGGCAGAGGCGTATGAAGTGCTGGGCAATGAACAAAAGCGCGCGCAATACGACCGGTACGGCCATGAAGCCTTCTCTGGTGGAGGATTTGGTGGAGGTGGCATGAACATGGATGACATCTTCAGCCAATTTGGTGATATTTTCGGAGGTGGCTTTGGTGGAGGTTTTGGTGGCTTCGGAGGCCAACCTACCTCCAGAGGCTCGAATCTTCGTCTGAAACTCACGCTGGATCTGGAGGATATAGTTGAAGGTACGGAGAAGAAAATCAAGGTGAAAAGAAAGGTGACGGCCCCGGGTACCACCTTTAAAATGTGTCCTACCTGTAATGGGAGGGGGCAGGTTACCCGAATCACCAATACTATTTTGGGAAGAATGCAGACCTCTTCCCCCTGTACCACTTGTTCAGGATCCGGAAAGGTGATTGACCAGAAGCCCGAGGAGGCCGATGCCAATGGCCAGATTGTCAGAGAAGAAGTGGTGAAAATAAAAATCCCGGCTGGTGTTGAAGACGGAATGCAGTTGAAAGTTACCGGTAAAGGAAATGAAGGGCCGGCAGAAGGTGTGCCTGGAGATTTAATCGTACTGATCGCTGTCAAAGAACATCCCTATTTAGCCCGTGAGGGAAAAAACCTCCATTACGATCTATACGTTAGTTTTTCAGAGGCTGCTTTGGGTGCCATGAAAGATATTGAAACCGTTTCCGGTAAAGTCCGCATCAAAATTGATCCGGGCGTTCAATCCGGAAAAATTCTTCGCTTGCGCGGAAAAGGGGTGCCGAGTCTAAATTCATTTACCAAAGGGGACCTCCTGGTTCATGTGAATGTCTGGACCCCTAAAACCCTTACCAAGGAACAAAGAGCATTTTTTGAAAAGATGCTTCCTGATGATAATTTTCAGCCAAATCCCGAGAAGAATGACAAGTCGTTCTTTGAGAAGGTTAAAGATATGTTTACGCAATAGGCTTTCGTTAATATAATTTTTATATATTTGAAATGTCACTATTCTTCTTTTAGTGATGATTTTTCTTTTTCATAGCAATTTTTCCCATCCTTGTTCAGGCGAGGGTGGGTTTTTTGTTTTTGTCGGGACTTTGGTTGGTTCCTGCTTTACCTGTTCTTAATCGCTTCAGAAGACTCCTGCTAGTTAATTTGTTTTACCGGATGAGCAGATGCCTAAAAGGAAGATTATGATTACATTTGTGTAAACACCGGTATGTCAAATCTTTTAGTTGCAGAGCACGTATCCAAACATTATGGGGCCTTCACTGCGCTTGATGATGTGTCCTTGGCCATACCCGCCGGTAGCATTTTCGGTCTGCTGGGTCCTAACGGCGCAGGAAAGACCACCCTTATCCGAATTATTAATCAAATCATTTACCCCAACTCAGGACGGATTGTGCTGGATGGGAAAGCTCTGGCGGCAACGGATATCCGGCATATTGGATACCTGCCGGAAGAAAGAGGTTTGTATAACTCCATGAAAGTGGGGGAGCAGGCGCTTTATCTGGCCCGGTTGAAAGGAATGTCAAAGACGGATGCCAAATCCCAGTTGAAGTTCTGGTTTGAAAGGCTCGGAATGGAGGGATGGTGGAACAAGAAGATTCAGGAGCTTTCTAAAGGCATGGCTCAGAAAGTCCAGTTCGTGGTAACGGTTCTTCACCGGCCAAAACTGCTCATTTTCGATGAACCCTTTAGTGGTTTTGACCCGGTAAATGCGGACATTATTAAAGAGGAAATCCTGTACCTTCGTCAGCAGGGGGCAACGGTTGTTTTTTCTACCCATCGTATGGAAAGTGTAGAGGAGTTGTGCGATCATATGGCTCTTATTCATCGGTCCCGGAAGCTGGTAGACGGCAAGGTGACAGATATTAAAAAGGCTCATAAGGCCAATGTGTATGAAGTGGGTCTGGAGGCTGCTGATCACAATCAGCTGGAACGGGAAATTATGGAGAAATTCAGTGCATCCCAGGCAAACTTTGCGAGTATACACGCCGATTTAAAGTTACGTATTGAGCTGGGCGATGAGGATCCCAATGACCTGTTATTGTTTCTGACTTCCCGCGCCAGGGTGAATCATTTTGTGGAAGTGGTGCCCAGCGTGAAAGATATTTTCATCAAAAACGTCACGGATCATGCGTAACCTAAGATTGATCATTCGGCGAGAATATTTGGCCAGGGTGCGCAACAGGTCATTTATTATAATGACCTTCCTGAGTCCAATGATATTCATTTTGATGGTCCTGGTAATCGCGTACCTTATTAGTTTAAGTGGAAAAGAAACGCTTACAGTTGGTATACATGATGCATCCGGACTCTTTGTAAAGGAGTTTCAAGAGTCACAGGATCTTAAATTCCAGGATTTTTCCATACTGGATTTGGAAGATGCCAAACGCATTGTGCAGGAAACCGGCTATTACGGCTTGCTCAGTATTCCCTCCGTAGAGGATGGACGGCTCACCGCAGCGGTAGAGTTTCATGCCAACGAGGCACCGGCTTTTGGATTTTTGGAAGGCTTTGAGGAAGTGTTATCAGGTGCATTGACCCGTGCAAACCTGGTGGCTATGGGGGTGGATGTGGCGGTAATGGACCGGGCAGAAGAGCGTATAGCCATAGAAGTACATGATTTTTCAGGGAAGCGCACTTCCGAGTTGACTACCTACGTAAAGATGTTTTTCGGTGGCGCGGCCGGTTACCTCCTAATGATGTTCATCATTATTTATGGTAACATGGTCATGAGAAGTGTCATAGAAGAAAAGACCAATAGGATTGTAGAAATCATTATCTCCTCTGTACGGCCTATTGAATTGATGTTTGGGAAAATCCTGGGTACCTCCTTTGCCGGAATGACC
>JAJUIC010000028.1 GCA_029265595.1 Flavobacteriaceae bacterium | reverse complement strand
TTCCTCCGGATCCAAAAAGATGGTAGCCACATTTCGGGATGCCTGGATGCCATTTGATTTTAACTGGGTTTTCTGATGAATGACCTCCAGTCGGGGCCGTTCGACGGGGACGGGAGGAGCCTGGGCATGTGTAAGCTGCGAGGAAGTCTGGGAAGGTTCGGCATCCTCCACTTGCGCAAGTGCCGAATCCGTAACCGGGAGTATTTGAGGCTCGCGCTGGTCCTGTTGTTCGTTTATCTGGGTAGCGACCTCAGGCGATAGGCTTCTGGAAAACCAGTCTCCAATTAGAAAGAAAATGGCCAGGGCCGCAGCAACTCCGGCGGCACGGGACCAGGTAGAGTGAATCCAGGACCTTTGCTTCTTTTTGTTCTGGAGCCTGGCATGTATGGATTCCCACACCTTCTCACGGGGATGGCTCTCAAAGTCCTTAAACTTCTCCTGAAACAAGCGGTCTATGTGTTTGCGTTCTTCCATTTTAAACGGCGCCGGCTGCTGGTTTTTGCTGGCTTGCTTCCAATTTATTTTTTAAAATGATTCGGGCCCGGGCAAGGTTCGACTTAGAAGTACCCTGAGATATTTTGAGCATTTCTGCAATTTCTCTGTGAGAGAATCCGTCCAGCACATACAGGTTGAATACCTGCCGGTAACGGTCCGGCAACTCCTGAATTAGACTCAGAAGGAAATCTACAGAAACAGCATCCTCATCAATTTCGATTTCCGGTTCCTGAAACTGGTCTTCTCTGATCAGTTCAAAAACCGCCTGCTTCCGGTATTTTTGTAAGGCTGTATTGATTACGATCCGCTTCATCCAGCCTTCAAAGGATCCGTTGTCTCTGTACTGGGATATCTTTTCGAAGATCATCATAAAGGCGTCCTGGAGGTTATCTTCGGCTTGTTGAAGGTTGGCAGAGTACTTTAAGGCCACCGCAAAAAGCTTCTGGGAGTACAGCCTGTATAGCTGCTCCTGGGCTTTTATGTCCTGCTTTTTGCACCGCTGTATGAGTTGGCTAAGTCGCATGTCCCTGTTGCTATTCCATCTACCTTTTCTGAAACAATTTTTAAATATAACAATTTACTTTTGTTCTGCAACTGACAGAAAGGACGCATTAATTGTTAAATTGTAGGAAGGAAGCGAAATAGGGTCTTTAGAGATGGAGGTGACCAAAAAGAAAGGAGGCCGTTTTACGGGCCTCCCTGGAGTAATTAAACAAATCTGAACCGTTTTTATTGCTGTTTGGCAATTTTAATGGCCTCTTTGATTCGCGTTTCCAGTTCTTCCATCAGATCCGGATTATCCTTCAATAAAGTCTTGACAGCGTCGCGACCCTGTCCCAGTTTGGTGTCTTCATAGCTGAACCAGGACCCGCTCTTTTTAATAATTTCGTAGTCTACTCCGATGTCAATGATTTCACCTATTTTGGATACTCCCTCTCCATACATGATGTCAAATTCAGCTGTTTTAAAAGGAGGGGCCACTTTATTCTTGACGACCTTGACACGGGTTTTGTTACCCTGAATCTCACTGTTGCTGTCTTTGATCTGCGTGGACCTTCTGATATCCAAACGGATCGAAGCATAGAATTTCAACGCGTTTCCACCGGTAGTGGTTTCGGGGTTTCCGAACATCACCCCAATTTTCTCCCGGAGCTGGTTAATGAAAATCACGGTACAGTTGGTCTTGCTGATAGAAGCCGTTAGTTTTCGCAGGGCCTGAGACATCAAACGGGCATGGAGTCCCATTTTGGAGTCTCCCATTTCCCCTTCAATCTCACTCTTTGGAGTAAGGGCTGCAACCGAGTCCACCACGATAATATCAATGGCTCCGGAGCGGATCAGATTATCTGCAATTTCCAGGGCCTGTTCTCCGTTATCGGGTTGAGAAATGATCAGGTTGTCCAGATCAATACCCAGTTTCTCTGCATAGAAGCGATCAAAAGCATGTTCTGCATCTATGAAGGCCGCAATTCCTCCCAGTTTCTGAGCTTCAGCAATAGCATGAAGTGTGAGGGTTGTTTTACCAGAAGATTCTGGTCCGTATATTTCGATGACCCTTCCTCTTGGATATCCGCCCACTCCCAAAGCAAGATCGAGGCCTAAGGACCCGCTGGGAATGGCTTCTACATCCATCACTGCTTGGTCGCTCATCTTCATCACCGTACCTTTTCCGTACGTTTTGTCCATCTTATCCAACGTTAGCTGAAGCGCCTTCAGTTTCGCGTCCTTCTCTTTTTGGTCACTCATTTCCAGGTAATTATAAATGTTGTTAGAATAAGGCTAAAATACCAACTTTTTCCTTTAGTACAATTTTTAAACGCAACCTTTTGGAAGTTTCTGCATCTATAGAATATAAAAGACCAACTAAACGATGAGATATCTAAGAAAAAATATGGTTTTAGGCCATAACGGTTGCGTCACTGTAGTGAATTTACTCTGCAGCTGTCGCGTGGACGGCGGTTAACGTTATTTCTATTTTTAAGTACTTTAATTAAAAATATTAATAACGAATTAGCCGCCTAAAAGATGCCCTGATAAGTACCGGGGCATCTTTTTTTTTATATTTGCACGAAATTTCTTTACTACTTAAAATCAGGTATAGCATGCAACTGTACAACAAATTAAGTGCTAAAGAAAGGGAAGCTTTACTGGAGGAGGCCGGAGAAGACCGGCTGACGCTCTCTTTCTATCAATATGCACATATCGGAAACCCGAAACTTTTCAGAAATCATCTTTTTGTAGCCTGGGATCAAATGGAAGTCCTTGGCAGAATTTATGTGGCCCATGAGGGCATCAATGCCCAGCTCTCAGTACCGGCCAGGCGCTTCGCGGAATTTAAAGAATTTCTTGATGGAATATACTTCCTCAAGGACGTGCGCTTAAACATCGCCATTGAACACGATCTAAAATCCTTCCTTAAGTTGAAGATCAAGGTTCGCAAGAAAATTGTGGCGGACGGCCTGGATGACAAGACCTTTGATGTTACCAATAAAGGAGTTCATGTGGATGCTGCCAAGTTCAATGCACTGCTGGAGGATCCTAACACGATCCTGGTAGACATGCGCAATCATTACGAAAGTGAGATCGGTCATTTTCAGGGGGCCATAACGCCTGATGTGGATACTTTTCGGGATTCTTTGCCAATTATAGAACAAGAGCTGCAGGAGCACAAGGAGGATAAAAACCTGGTCATGTATTGCACAGGTGGGATCCGATGTGAGAAGGCGAGTGCTTATTACAAACACAAAGGTTTTAAAAATGTGTTTCAACTGGAGGGAGGTATCATAGAATATGCCCGACAGGTGGAACAACTCAAACTGGAGAACAAATTCCTGGGCAAAAACTTCGTGTTTGACCATCGGCGGGGAGAGCGGATCTCGGAAGATGTGATTGCAAAGTGCCACCAGTGTGGAGCACCTTGTGATACGCATGTGAACTGTGCCAATGAGGCCTGTCACCTGCTGTTTATTCAGTGTGACAAATGTGCAGAAGAAATGGAAGGCTGTTGTTCCCAGGCGTGTGTTGACATTATACATTTGCCTTATGAAGAGCAGAAAGCATTGCGAAAAGGCAAAGGGAATAGCAATAAAATTTTTAAAAAAGGCAGATCTGAGGTATTGAAGTACAAGCAGTAGCAATTCTTGTTTTCTGACTGCGTTCCATATTTTGTGGTATATTTACCTCATCTGAACTGAGTAATAAATTCCAGTCCGGGGGATTCCTTGTAAGCCTTCAGGACTTCAATATATAGATTTATGGGATGTAGTAGTTGTGCTACCGGAAAAGACGGTATGCCTAAAGGTTGTAAAAATAACGGAACCTGCGGGACCGACGGTTGTAATAAACTTTCGGTCTTTGACTGGTTATCAAATATGGCGCTCCCCGATGGGATGGCCCCCTTTGAATTTGTTGAGGTGCGATTTAAAAACGGCCGGAAGCACTTTTACCGCAATACGGAAAACCTGAGTCTGAGTATGGGGGATGTGGTTGCGACAGAAGCCACACCCGGTCATGACGTTGGAGTGGTTTCGCTGGTGGGGGAACTGGTCCGGGTGCAGATGAAAAAGAAGAAGGTGCGGCAGGATAGCAATGAGATTCTGAAAATTTATCGCAAGGCCTCTCAAAAAGATATTGATGTCTGGCAACAGGCCCGGGAACGGGAAGAAAGTATCCGCGGCAGAGCCCGGGAAATTGCCATCCGCCTGAATCTAAAAATGAAAATCAGTGATGTGGAGTTTCAGGGGGACGGTTCAAAAGCCACTTTCTACTATACGGCAGAGGAGCGGGTGGACTTTCGCCAGTTGATTAAAGAATTTGCCCGGGAATTCAATACCCGTATTGAAATGCGCCAGATTGGATTTCGTCAGGAAGCAGCCAGACTCGGTGGGATTGGTTCCTGCGGAAGAGAATTGTGTTGCTCTACCTGGCTCACCGACTTCAGATCGGTTAACACCTCTGCGGCGCGGTATCAGCAACTCTCTCTGAATCCACAGAAATTAGCCGGACAATGCGGAAAGCTCAAGTGCTGTTTGAATTATGAATTGGATACCTATCTGGATGCGCTCAAGAGTTTCCCGAAAACGGACGTGAAACTGCAAACCGAAAAAGGGGTCGCAGTTTGTCAAAAGATAGATATATTCAAAGGCTTGTTATGGTATGCCTATGAAGGAGAATGGAGTACCTGGCATGCTCTTGAGGTGAGCCAGGCCAATGCAATAATTGCAGCAAATGCCAAAAAGGAAAAAGTTAGCAGCCTGGAGGAGTTTGCAATTTCTCCTACCACTGAATCCAAACCAGAATTCAATGACGGCGTGGGTCAGGACAGCCTGACCCGATTTGACAAGAAGAATTCAGGTAAAAAGAAAAAGAAGAGCAAAAAAAGAAAGAGAAAACCGCAGAAGAATGAGTAGACTTCTTCCGTTGACCTTCCTCTGTGGCCTGTTGCTGCTGACCTCTTGTGACAAACAGATGGTCTATGATCAGTATGTCAGTTACCCCAATCAATGGGAACGGGATTCTATTGCCGGTTTTGAATTTGTGGCACCGGACACTACGCAGACCTACCAACTTTTTATTAATCTTCGCAATACTTCCGACTATCCCTATAACAACTTATTTTTGATTACCCGGCTCACCTTTCCCAATGGGAGGGTGCTAGGTGATACGCTGGAGTACCGCATGGCGGCCCCATCAGGGCAGTGGCTTGGCACAGGCTTTGGAGAGGTGAAAGAAAATAAACTTTGGTACAAGGAAAATTTCCGCTTTAGTGAAGAAGGAACCTACAGGATGGAAATTCAACAGGCAATGCGAAAGGGCGGATCAACCCGGAGTCTTGACACCCTGAAGGGGGTCACGGAGGTTGGTTTTAGAATCGAAAATACCATGAATCAATAATTAATGGCTAAATCTACTGAGAAAAACAAAAAAGGCGGGAAAAAGGCGCGGCCGAGTTTCAGACGCTATATCATATGGTTTTGGGGCCTGTTTGCAGCTGGAGTGCTGCTGGTGGTCCTGCTGTTTCTGATGGCGAGCTGGGGAGTTTTTGGTCCCATGCCGACCTTCGAGGAACTGGAAAACCCCGAGACCAACCTGGCGACTTCCATTTACTCTTCCGATGGAGAGGTCCTTGGGAAGTACTATAACGAAAATCGCACGCCGGTAAAGTACGAAGACCTGCCACAACACCTGGTGGATGCCCTTGTGGCAACGGAGGACGAACGCTATTACAGGCACTCGGGTATAGATGCAAAAGGAACGCTGCGCGCGGTGGTTTATATGGGTGAAAGAGGCGGGGCGAGTACCATTACCCAACAATTGGCCAAGCTGCTCTTTACTGAAAATGTCTCCAACAACACCCTGTCACGGGTAATTCAGAAATTAAAGGAATGGGTCATCGCCATCCAACTGGAGCGCCAGTACACCAAGGAGGAGATCATTACCATGTATCTCAACAAATTCGATTTTATCTATCAGGCCGATGGAATTCAATCCGCTTCCAAAATTTATTTCGGAAAAGAGCCTATGGATTTAAAGGTGGAAGAGGCAGCCGTCCTGGTGGCCATGCTTAAAAACCCGAGTCTTTATAATCCACTTAAAGAACAGTTCAAGGATAATTCCCTGAGGCGAAGAAATGTGGTGCTAAAGCAGATGGAAGTCAACGGGTACCTCAGCCAGCGGGAAAAGGATTCGCTACAGCAGTTGCCCCTGGTTACGGATTTCACCCCTCAGAGTCACGACGAAGGCGTGGCCACGTATTTTCGGGTGTATCTGCAGGGTTTTATGCAGGATTGGATTTCTAAGAACCCAAAACCAGACGGAGGTAGTTACAACCTGTATCGGGATGGGCTAAGGATTTACACCAGTATTGACTCCCGTATGCAAAAGCACGCGGAAGATGCGGTGGAAGAACACTTAGCGCACCTGCAGAAAGAATTTGACCGGCAAAACAGAAATAATCCCACCGCTCCATTTCGCGATGTGAATGCTCAGGAGCGAAACCGGATTGTGGAAAACGCGATGCGCCGCTCGAGTCGGTGGATCGATATGAAAAATCAGGGGAAGAGTGAAGAGGAAATCCGGGCGTCCTTTGACGTGGAAACGGAAATGCGTGTATTCTCCTGGCAGGGCCTGAGAGATACCATTATGACTCCCAGGGATTCTATTCTCTATTATAAATCATACCTGCAGGCAGGTATGATGTCCATGACGCCTCAGACAGGAGAGGTGAGGGCATGGGTTGGTGGTATCAACTTTAAGCATTTTAAATACGATCATGTAAGACAGGGTAAAAGACAGGTGGGGTCGGTATTCAAACCATTTGTTTATGCCACTGCCATTGATCAGCTACACCTGTCTCCATGCGATTCGATGCCGATGAGTCTGCATACGATTGAAGCAGGAAGACATGGACTTATTGAGGACTGGACACCCCGAAACGCCGGGAACACCTATGGAGGTATGGTCAGTTTAAAAGAAGGTCTTGCAAACTCCATTAACACCGTTACCGCCCGGCTGATTGATCGTACGGGCGTGGGGCCGGTACTGAACCTGATTGAGAATCTGGGTATCGACATTTCCAATATCCCCAATGCACCCTCGATCGCTCTTGGCTCAGCGGAAATCAGTCTCTATGAAATGGTTTCTGCCTATAGCACCTTTGTGAATGAAGGCGTTTACGTTAAACCCATTGTAGTAAGCCGCATAGAGGATAAAAATGGTACCATTCTCTACCAACACCTGCCGGAGACCCGGGATGTGCTCAGTGAGGAAGCAGCTTATGTCACGGTGAATATTTTGGAAGGGGTGACCCAATATGGATCCGGAGTTCGCCTCAGAGGTACTTATGCCTCCCACCTGCCGCATTATCAGCGGGCGGTCACAGGATATCCTTATGATTTTAAAAATCCCATTGCAGGGAAAACCGGGACTTCCCAAAATCAGAGTGATGGCTGGTTTATCGGAATGGTACCTGATCTGGCTACTGGAGTCTGGGTCGGTGGGGAAGACCGGTCCGTACATTTTCCGACCCTTACCTATGGACAGGGGGCAACCATGGCCCTGCCTGTGTGGGGTATCTTTATGAAAAAAGTATATGCTGACCCGGAACTCAATGTTTCGGACGGCGAATTCCCCCGACCGGAACACGTGAGTATCCGGACCGACTGTGATTCCCGCTCTGAGGAATCTCAGGAAGATCCTTACAGGGACATTCCTGATGAATTAGATTTTTAGACGGGAAACACTGCTGTTTTCCCATCAGCTTACCAGAAATGCTGTTGCTATTCAATTAGAATTGTGACAGCATTTTTTAATTCGTATTTTAGGTGCAAATAAAAGTAATATGATTACTAAAACTGTTACAGATGTTGGCGCTGCTCTGGAAGGGCTGCAAGATGGCATGACCCTGATGGTGGGAGGTTTCGGGCTGAGTGGGATTCCGGAAAATGCCATTGCGGAGCTGGTGCGTCTCAATGTAAGAGACCTTACCTGTATCTCTAACAATGCAGGGGTGGACGACTTTGGACTGGGCCTGCTGCTTCAAAAGAAGCAGATCAAGAAAATGATAGCTTCCTATGTGGGGGAGAATGCAGAATTTGAGCGGCAGATGCTTCAGGGAGAACTGGAGGTAGAGCTTACCCCGCAGGGGACCCTTGCGACCAAATGTGAGGCGGCTCAAAGAGGTTTTCCTGCTATCTATACCCCGGCGGGGTACGGTACTGAAGTGGCTCAGGGGAAAGAAACCAGGGAGTTCAACGGAAAAATGTATGTGCTGGAGGAAGCCTACAAGGCTGATTTTGCCATTGTGAAAGCCTGGAAAGGGGATGAAGCGGGGAATCTCATCTTTAAAGGAACAGCCCGGAATTTCAATCCCGTTATGTGCGGAGCCGCAAAGATTACGGTAGCTGAGGTGGAGGAACTGGTCAAGCCCGGGGAACTTGACCCCAACCACATCCATATTCCGGGAATTTTCGTGCAACGTATTTTCCAGGGAGCCCAGTATGAAAAACGCATTGAAAAACGAACCGTCAGGGAAAAAAATTAGACCTATGTCTTTAGATAAAAACGGAATAGCCAAACGCATTGCAAAAGAGGTCAAGAACGGGTATTACGTGAACCTCGGGATCGGAATCCCAACGCTGGTGGCCAACTTTGTGCGGGATGATATTGAGGTAGAATTTCAAAGCGAAAACGGAATTCTCGGGATGGGACCTTTTCCCTTTGAAGGCGAAGAGGATGCCGATCTGATCAATGCAGGCAAGCAAACCATCACCGCGCTGCCGGGTGCCAGTTTCTTTGATTCAGGGATGAGTTTCGGGATGATTCGCGGCCAGCATGTCGATCTGACCATTCTGGGGGCCATGGAAGTGGCTGAGAACGGAGACATTGCCAACTGGAAGATTCCTGGAAAGATGGTCAAGGGAATGGGAGGAGCCATGGATCTGGTGGCTTCAGCCGAAAACATTATTGTGGCCATGATGCACACCAACCGGGAAGGGGAGTCCAAGTTACTAAAGCGTTGTACCCTCCCACTTACGGGCGTGGGATGTGTGACTAAAATTGTCACCAACCTGGCTGTATTGGAAGTGACTCCGGAAGGTTTTAAACTCCTTGAAAGAGCACCAGGAGTGAGCGTGGAGCAGATTCAGGAAGCCACTGAGGGCAGGCTTATCGTCGAGGGAGAGATTCCGGAAATGGAGCTTTAAATGGCCCGCGCAATTAATGCTGCTATTAGGGGCTAAAATAACCGCTGCTGCCCAGTCTGGCTTTCATGCTCCAGGAGCCATTGTTTACGCTGCAAACCTGCAGCATACCCGGTGAGGGAGCCGTTGGAACCAATCACCCGATGGCAAGGAACCACCACCAGTAAAGGATTTTTACCTACGGCAGCTGCAACTGCCCGTATGGCCGTGGGATTGCCCAGGCCTTTGGCCAGGTCCAAATAGGTGATTCTCTGACCCCAGGGAATCTCCAGGAGCCTTTTCCAGACCGACTCTTGAAAGGGAGTCCCCTGAAAGCTCAGTTCCAGGTCGAAATTCTTCCGATTGCCACTGAAATAATCCTCTAGTTGGTCTTTCGCCTCTTCTAAAAAGGGAGGAATTACGGAGGAGTGTCGGGAAGGGGACTGGTGATCAGTGAACCGCAAACTGACCAGCCCCTTTGCTGTTCCTTTTAAAAGGATTGGTCCCAGGTGTGTATGGATAATCGTTTCTCCCACTGCTCATGTTGGAATTAGTACCGCACCTGTTGCTATTTAAAACATGATGGCAACCAGATCGTCCTGGGTGATGTTATTGAAGTACTGACTCAGGTCAAACTGATTGAGAGCCTGGCGTATGGCCTGTTCCTCATGTTTGATGTTTTCCAGAGCCCGCTCAATAACTTCAATATCTTTAATATGGAAAAAATCTCCTGTAATTTTTACGTCCCGAATGATACCCTTTGAAACGTTCATATTCATTTCAATGGTTCCTCCAGACGTCCTGGCCCCCTGTTTGAAGTCGTAATCCGGGGAATATCCAAAGTTCCACTCCCAGGTACTGTATTTCTCGTCCCTTAGTTTCTGAATGACCTTCAGGTCCTCCGGTGTGAATTCATACATGCGGGCATCAGCAAAGGTGGAAGTAATATAATCCATGACTTTATCGGTGAACTCGTCCAGAGTGATTTTCTCTTTCAGGTGCTCACTGATATTGGTCACGCGATTGGGCACCGATTTCACCCCTCTTCCCTTATACTTCAAGGGATTTACTTTCAGGGCGCCACTAATGTCTGTAACCTCGCTCGAAAACAGCAGCGTGCCGTGGTGAAGAATTTTGTTTTTTACCACGTGCTCTGCATTGCCGGAGAACTTCTTGCCCTCGATGGTGAGATCATTTCGACCCTCAAATTTGGCATCCACTCCCAGGGTTTTAAGTACATCAATAATAGGTTTGGTATACCGCTGGAAATCGACCATTTCCTCCGTATCCCCTGTTCGGGTAAAGGAAAAATTGAGGTTGCCCAGATCGTGGTACACCGCCCCTCCTCCCGAAAGTCTTCGCACCACTTTAATATCCTTCTCCTTCACATAATCCAGATTAATTTCCGCCAGGGTATTCTGGTGTTTTCCAACAATGATGGCATTGTCATTTCGCCAGAGCATAAAGCAATCTTCCTTGAGATGCCTGAAGATGTACTCATCAGTAGCAATGTTGAAATAAGGGTCGGTGGAGTGGTGTTTTATACAGAGCATAGATCGGTATTTTTGCGTTACCTACAAAAATACGAAATATAGCCGGCAAATGGCCAGGTAGAATCCAGGCTGTTTAGGGGAAGCAAGCATGTACTGAATTTTTACTTTTGGGTCTTTCGGTCGACCTCCTGTAGCCAGTTCTTTCCGATGGCGGAGAGGTATTCCGAATAGTTCCAGGTCAAGGTGCTGGGATTGGCCTCTTCATCTTTTTCCGCTACAAAGGTTTCGTCTTCGGGCATGGAAGTAACTTTAAAACCACAACTGCGAAGCATGGCTAAAATTCCGGATTGGTTAGGAGACCACCAATTGGTCGGATCCCCTGCCAGCTGTTGTTCAATAAATGCCATGGAAGGCCAGTCCTTGTGAGAGAGAATTTCACGCTCGTTCAGCTCCAGGTCGTGAGGGATATCCATCTTTCCATTACCGGGAATCATCAAAGTCTGAAAGACCATCATGCTGCGCGTCTTTTGAGAAAGAATATCCAGAGCCAGCATGGGGTATCGCAAGTGATAAAACACCCCCATGAACCAGACCAGATCGAACTGCTCCTCTATATGCGCCAGATCGTAGACCTGCATCTGTTTGAATTGGATCTGCCCTGCCAGATCGAACTGCGTGGCCACCCACTGCGCCTGGCGCAGGTAGTGATCATCGAGGTCTATGGCGAGCACCTCGGCCCCACGACGAGCGAGTTCTACTGAATAAAAACCTGCATTACATCCGATATCCAGAACCCGCCACCCGGTGAGATCTTCCGGAATAGCAGGCGCTATTTTTTTCCATTTAAAGCCAGGGAAATCACCAAGAAAATGATCGGGTGCCGTCTGATTCCCGTCAGGTAAATGGATATTGTGAAACCATGGAGCTAAATCTTTTATTTTTTCTGCTGTTGTCATGCAGTCATTTTTCAAATTTTCTGTAGGCTGACTTCCTCAATGAATGCTTCCAGTTCTTTGGCGCGTACTGCTGCCGTGTGGAAGCGCAATATTTTCTCTCTTGCTGCCCGTCCTATGTTGCCTGCTTCTTCAGCATCAATAGTTCTAAAGTATTCTTCCACCTGAGCGGCATTTTTGGCAATTAATATTTCTTGTCCGGGCACAAAAAAATGATCGAGCCCATCCCAATAATCGGAAATGATGGGCAGGCCGCAGGCTGCTGCTTCAAATAATCGGACGCTGGGGGAATATCCCGCTTTTATCATATCCTGCCGGGTGACATTCAGCGTGAAGCGTTGGGAATTGTAAAATTCTCGATGTTTGGCCGGAGCCAGATGATCTATTCGGGCAACATTTTCGGGCCATCTTAAATGGTCAGGATATTGAGGTCCTGCTACAATGAAAGCTTCGTGATCTAAAGTTCTGGCCGGTTTAAAAATCAATTCGTCCACTGTCGGTTGGCGATCGTCACTATAGGTTCCCAGATAACCCATAAGCCATTTTTTTTCCAGCTTCTCGGGGTAATACAGGTCCGGATCTACAGAGCAATAGAGCCCGCGGGCACAGGGTGATCCATACTCCTGTTCCAGATATTTCAGGATCGGACCCCCACTAAATGACAGATATAAATCATATTGTCCAATCAGATCGGGGTGGAGGTATTCGAAATCGCCACGTTTGAGCTTTGCAAGGGTAACAGGCGTGTCAATATCATAAAACGCCTTGACCCCTTTTGCTGTCTGCACCACCCACTTTCCGACCTCCACGCCCTGTTGAACATAGGAGCCCACAATAACGGCCTCTGCCGATGATACCTCCTTGGCATATTGCTCATAGAGCTCCTCGTTGGTCCTGTATAGGCCCAGTCGGCAGTAGTCGGGCTGAGGTAAGTCCCGGTTGGAGGCGTAGTAGGGTACATCCTTCTCCAAAAACAAAACTTCATGGCCCTCTTGTGTCAATTCCTTCACAAGGCCTCTATAGGTAGTAGCATGTCCGTTCCCCCAGGAGGAGGTGATGCTGAGTCCAATGATTACGATCTTCATGCTTTTACATTTTTTCGGCAACCGAAGAAGCGTCTTCGAGTTGCTCAGAAAATATTTGTTCTAACAGGCTCGCCCGGTGCCCGTAAGTATGTTCGGAAAGCACGCGTTTAAGGGCCGCCTTTCCTATTTCCCTGGCCCTTTCGGGCGTTAATTCTTCCAGTAGTTGAATAACCTCCTGGCCCGTTCTGGCAACCAGGATTTCATTGTCGGGTTCAAAAAAAGTTTCAATTCCATCCCAATAATCCGTAATGATACAAGCTCCTGCACCTGCCGCCTCAAAGACCCGTGTGGCCGGAGAGAATCCGAATCGCGCCATACTGTCGCGACTGATATTGAGCACCGCTCGGGGGGTGCAATTAAAGGCATTGTGGTCTTTGGTGTACACATGCCCCAGGTAACGAACATTGGGCGATAGGACTTTATCATCCCAGCCACTGCCACCCAGAAGGAATTCCTTATCCGGTAATTTTTGGGCAGGTCTGATAAAAAATTCCTCTACCCGCTGTTCCCGGTCCGGAAGGCGGTTCCCCAGGAAGGCCAAATCACAGCTAAACCGGGGATCGGGAGCTACAGGGTAATGCGTATCGGTATCCAGGGCATTGTATATTGGAATGCATCTTTTAGCTCCAATTCTTGTATAGGCATCAACAACGGGTTTTCCACCGCCATAGGTCAGGATAAAATCATATTGGCCTACTACAGATCGAAAAGGATCCACGGGGTCCTTGTCAACGCGCTCCAGTGTGGCAGGGGCGTCTACATCCCAGAATATAACCAGATTTTGCTCCGTTTTGAGCTGTACTACTTTTTCTTCCAGCCATTGATCAAAAGCACCCACCCCGCTGGCTTTAATAATTACATCCGCCTTTGCAGCCTCCTTCATCAAATCCTCAAGAATGGCTTCCTGAGCTTCATAAATTTTTACGCTGCACCAATCAGGATCCGGTATGTCCCGATGCTCTTGCCGCTGGTATATGTTGGGCTCGTAAAAGGTAATGTGGTGTCCCATGTGGTGCAGGGCTTTTACAATTCCTCTGTAATACGTAGCTGCTCCATTCCAATAAGCAGACACGATACTGGAACCGAAAAAGGCTATGTCAAGTGATTTTTTCATGTATGCAGTGTTTTGTTTTGATCTGGAAATAGGAGGTCCTGTGAAAGACCCATATCATCCAGTATGTGTTCCAATTCATCGACCCGATGGGCACAGGTGTGTTTATCAGCTATGGTTTTTGCTCCATTTTTTGAGAGACTCTGCGCCAGTTGGGCACTTTTCAATACCCCGGCGATTTTGTAACCCATGTCATTCCCATCTTTTGCAATCAGGTAGTCCGATCCCGGTGTGAAAAGACCTTCCTGATCATCCCAGGGAGAACAAATCATGGGTATTCCACAGGCCATGGCTTCAAAAGGTCGTATGGTGGGAATGCCGGGTAAAAGCTCCACATAAGGTCTTCTTGGAACATGGACGGTAACTTTATATCGTGCAAAAACCTCCGGAACTTTGTAATTGGGCAACCATCCTCCGTATTCAATTCCAGCCTTGTCCAAAGCCTTCCGGGCAGCCTCTGGATACCGTACGCCATATACCTTTGCCTTGAGTCCTAATTCCTGCACGGGCTCAATCAAGAATTCCATGAGCTCGCGGGTCCGTTCTCCATCTCCCCAGTTTCCGATCCAGACCAGGTCACCCTCTTTTTCCTGATCCCGATCGGGGGAAAACAGATCTACATCCGCCGCCTCGTGCCAGGTCCATACCTTTTGAATCCATTTTTTTTCCTGATAAATCCTGTTAATCACCTCCCCGAACACCAGCGCACCATCATAATTGGAAAAATCATATTGCTCCATTTCCTCTGGCCGGGAGACGGCCCTATGATGGGTGTCGTGGAACAACAATTTATAGCCGATTTGAGCTTTGTATTTTCCTATCTGCGCAACAAGCTCGGGAGCGTTCCATTCGTGGACAATGACCAGGTCCAGGCCCTCCAGCATTTTTTTTAAATCAAGGTTTTTCGAGTCATAAAATTCCGAACGCACCCCCGGGTAATATTGCTGGAATTCTTGTAAAGGATCTTCCCCGTGGTCGTTCTTCAGGTTGCTTAGGCTCCAGCCTTCTTTGGGTTCGAAGACCTGCACCTGGTGACCTCGTTTCTGGAGTTCTTTTACAATACCCCGCAAGAAATGAGCATTTCCGTGGTTCCAGTCCGACAAAAGCGAATGATAAAACATGCCTATCTTCATACCCCGGCCATATTTAATTCCTCTTTATTTTTAATGCTGGACTGGTAAAGCTCATAGTAGGCCTGGCCCATTTTATCGATGGTGTACTGCTCGGCGCGCTGCCTGGCGCGGTTTGCGAGTTCCTCCCGAAGCTTTTGATCTTCTATAACCCGGAGTATCTGCTGCTTGCCCTGTTGAGCTTTAGAAGGGTCAAAGAATGCCGCGTCCCCATCCCACAGCTCTTTAAGGGTGTCTAGCTCACTTAGCACCAGAGCACAGCCCGCTCTGGCAGCTTCCAGGATAGCCAGTCCAAAGGGTTCGTATTTGGTGGGACTGACGAAAATCTTTGCCTTTTCCATCCAATCTTTAACTTCCTGAGGCTTTAGACTTCCCAGAAAATGTATGTTGTTGAATTGTACGGGTTTCCCGGTATCGGGGTTGACATTACTTCCGGCGATATATACCGGCCAGGGAAGCTGTTCGGCCACTGCCGCCAGTAGCTTCAGATTTTTTCCTTCATCCCAGATTCTGCCGATACATAAGATAATATTCTCTTTTCGATCGGTCTGGTACTCCTGGCTCCGCGCATTGTGAATTACCTTTAATTCCGTGTCGATCTGATGGACTTCCTGTGCCCTCTTGAGGATGCTTTTTGTCGGACCTACCACGACATCGGAGTCGTTCAGTGACTGATGAACCACCTGGGTGTAATGATTATAGGAACTTGGGGCGCTACAGCCCTTCACGGCCTGCCACCAGGTCTGCACGCAGGAATGAAAGACCGTTATGGTGGGACAGGTCCAGTCTTTTTTGGCATGGGCATAATTGTTAAAGTGCACCAGATCTGGATGAATGGTGTGGTATATACTGGTCAGCCATTTCTGGGCGCGTTTAAAATCTTCCCACGGGTCGTCCATCCATTCCAGCTTATAATCACTTTTGTACAGGGTGAGGTTTCCAATGGCCGCTGCTTCCTGTTCCTGGTCCTGACTGGGCCAGCTACCCATAGCCGCCAGGTGTATTTCCACATCGTATTTTCTCAGGGCTTTGCATAGTTCCAGAGAATACACCCATACGCCACCGATGGTGTCTGTTGTCATTAATATTTTTAGCTTACCTTCCATAAATCCTGTCAATTACTTCTGCTGTTTGAATAAATTCTTCTGCTGTTGTGGGCTCAAAACCACTATTTTCGAATAGTTTCTCGGCCCAATGTGTTGCGGCAGCGCCACTCCAGTTGTCGGGTGGGGCCACCAATACTTCAGTCTTTGTTCCTTCGAACTTCTCCGCCTGAAAATCATAAAACGAACCTTGTAAGTTTCTAAAGGACAGTCCTGCTTTGGTGCCGTAAAACCGGGCCTCTATGACAGCGTCCTGACCTGCAGAGATGTTCCAGGAACACTGAAGATTGATTTGAGTACCTTTTTCCGTTGTCATACTCACGCTGGCATAATCCTCCACCTGATCCGCAGGTTGCTCCAACCGTTTTCCCTGGTGGTAAAGGCTGCTTTGCAGGACGGTCACCTTTGGGAACCCGAGGCTCCATAGTGCAAGATCCACCAGGTGAATTCCCAGGTCCATCACACAGCCTCCCCCCGATTGCTCCAGCTGATAAAACCAGGGCTTATCAGGTCCGTAGGCATTGTGAAAAACCAGATCCACCGCAAACACCTCTCCAATGGCGCCTCTTCTGAGCTGCTGATGTACTGCTTGAAAGGCCCTGGTATGGCGGTAGGAAAGGTCCACTCCTAATAATCTGTCTGCTGCCTGGGCTGCAGCGACGACCTCCCGGACTTCTCTGGCTGTTCTGCCAAGAGGCTTCTGACAAAAAACGGCTTTTCCAGCCTGTAAAGCCTGGATACTCTGCCGGGCATGCAGTGCGCTTGGGGTGGCAATGACCACTGCATCGATTCCTGGTTGTTCAATAACTTCTTCCAGGGATTGCGCCCGGAGAGCATCAGGTGCCGACTTTAGAGCTTCAGCAGCATTGTGATCATTCGGTTCACTGATGGCCGCAGGTCGCAGCTTCTGGTTTTGAAGCAGCGCTTCCATGCGGTTTCTGCCGATCCATCCTACACCTATGAAGCCGATGTTTAAATTTTTTTGCTGAGGTTGCGTTGAAATCATGTTCTTCTTATGAGTTGATGATTAATGCTTTTATAAATCCGTCGGGTCGCTCTGACAGTAATTTGAAAGCAGTCTGTGAGTCCTCCAGGGGGAATTGATGCGTGAAATACGGAAAAGGGTTCATCCGATCTTCTTTAATAGCTTCTATGGCCATTCGCATGCCTTCCAGGTATTTTTGCGGGTCCCGCTCATGGGCACTAATCATATCGATTCCTCTCCAGTTGAGGAGTTGCACATTGAGATTTCTCATGCCGTCCTGATGGAATCCGGCTACGATAAGTTTTCCGCCTTCCATGGTAAGTTCAATGGAAAGATTCAGAGGCCACTCTTTCCCGGTTGCTTCTATCACCCGGTCACAGAACCTGTCATTGGTGAGGTCTTTTACCCGCTCAATGATGTTATAATGATCATCAAGGGCTATGGTGGCATCTGCTCCAGCTTGTCTGGCCACTTCAAGGGAAAAGGATCTACGTGAAATCGCCAAAACCTTTGCTCCGGCTGACTTTGCCAGCTGAATCAGGAGTAGTCCCAAGAAACCGCATCCTACCACGGCAACTGTTTGCCCCTGTTTTATATCGCTTCGCTTAAAGATATTCATGGCGCATCCCAGGGGTTCCCCCGGAAAGGCTTTACCCTTTAAAAAGTCCGGTAATCTGACCAGATCTTTGGCGCGTGCCACATCATAGGTGGCATAAGCATTAAAGCTCAGGCCTGTGACTCTGTCTCCTTCTTTCCAGCTGTTCACGCCTTCTCCTACGGCATCTACCACTCCCCAGCCTTCATGTCCCGGATTCCCGGGAGGAACCGGGTAATCGAACCATTCCCTGCCTTCCCAGACTGGAAGGTTGGAGGCGCAGACTCCGGAGCCCTCCAG
>JAJUIC010000084.1 GCA_029265595.1 Flavobacteriaceae bacterium | reverse complement strand
GCAGGCTTTCGGCAGCTATATGATATGGAAGGAGGATATCTGAAATGGGAAGAGGAAAAACACAAAAAGCAGCCTTAAAATTTATCTTAGAAAAACTTCCATATGCGTAAATTCCTGAAATGGGGACTTGTTGTTGGATTATTCGCCTTAGTAATAGCTTTTTGGGTCAACTACCCGAAACTGAACCTGATCACCGGCTTTGCCGCTAAGAATGTTTGTTCCTGTGTTTTTGTCGCAAACCGCGAAATTGAATCCATTGAGAAAACTGATAATGGTTTTTCTCCGGTGAAATATGCCACCAATCGAGTGAACTTTGACCAACAATCAGCCACGGCAACCATTCTGGGCTTAAAACCCCGAACTGCCGTCTATTCACCCAATACCGGTTGCACCTTGCTGCCTGAAGGTGAAAAAGAGGGTGGAGTGGAACTTATTCCCAATCGCCGTGCTGAAGCACAAGTGGAACCTTATCCTTATGGTGAGGGAGAGCCTCTCTCGGGTGAGATTTCAGGTGTGGACATGGCTTCCCTTACTCAGGCAGTAAATAAAGCATTTGAAGGGGAAGTTATAGGAGAAGAAGCCTCACGAGCAGTGCTGGTACTCTATAAGGATCAATTGGTGTTGGAGCGCTATACATCTGGATTTTCTGCTGAAACCCGGTTCCAGGGCTGGTCCATGACCAAAAGCCTGATGAGCGGGGTTTTTGGTGTTCTGCATAAACAAGGTAGAATAGATTTGGAGCAGGATCATTTGTTTCCTGAGTGGGAAGATGACGAGCGCCGGGGAATAACCTTGAACAATCTGCTCCAAATGAACAGTGGCCTGGCCTGGGAGGAAGATTACACCACTATATCGGATGTCACCAGGATGCTTTTTCAAAGCGAAGATATGAGCCGAATACCAATGGAAAAAGAACTGGTAGGAACTCCCGGCGAGACCTGGCTGTACTCATCTGGTGTTTCGAATCTGCTTTCGGAGTATCTGCGTACCCGGTTCCAGTCACACCAGGAATATCTTGATTTTTGGTATGAAGAACTCGTTGATAAAATTGGTATGCATTCGATGGTCCTGGAAACTGATTTGAGTGGAAATTATGCAGGTTCTTCCTATTCATGGGCGACTGCCAGGGATTGGGCAAAATTTGGTCTTTTGTATCTGCATCGGGGGCAGTGGAAAGGAGAAGAAATTCTGGAGGAATCCTGGATTGATTATACGACAACTCCAGCACCCGATTCTGAGCAGAAATACGGGGCACATTTCTGGGTTAATTCCGGAGGTCAATTTCCTGATGTTCCTCGCGATATGTTTTCTGCCAATGGATTTCAGGGACAGCATGTTTTTATTATTCCATCAAAGGATCTGGTGGTGGTACGATTTGGTCTTACTGAAAGTCCTGAGTTTGATATCAACGGGTTGTTGAAGGGTATCGTTGCCGCCGTGGAGTAAGAGCTTTAATCTCTTTCTTTGCGTTATTTTAAAAAATACGCTAATTTCACGGAGAATACTTCTGAAAAAGCATTAATGAGAGCGAGGGAGTAGAAAACCTCTTAAAACAATCCCTGCATGGAGAAAGCGTTTAAAGTGAAGGTTAATGAAGAAATGGATTTCAAGTTGACCTCAGAAGATGTGAAAAATCTGGATATCATACCTTCCGGATCAAATTCTTTCCATTTTATTTATCAGCACCAGTCCATCAATGTTCGGGTTACCTATCAAGATCGTGATCATAGGTACTTTGAGATGGAGATTAGGGGGGATAAATACCGAATAAAAATAGAGACCGCTCTTGATCAGCTTGTTGAAGAAATGGGACTATCAGTCGGAAATTCCACCTCAATCAATCAGGTTAATGCTCCCATGCCCGGTCTCATTCTGGAAGTAATGGTCCACGAGGGTCAGGAAGTTAAACAAGGAGATCCCCTGCTTGTGCTGGAAGCCATGAAGATGGAGAACACTATTGTGGCACCGCGGCAAGGAATTGTGAAGAACCTCCTTGTGGAAGCCGGACAAACGGCAGATAAAAATCAACTGCTTTTGGAGCTTGAATGATTCTCCTGAAGATTGTCTTAATGACGTAGTATATGATACAGAAAATATTGGTTGCCAACCGAGGTGAAATTGCCCTTCGGATTATGAAAACGGTCAGGAAACTGGGAATGAAAACCGTTGCGGTTTTTTCCGAGGTTGACCGTGGTGCTCCACATGTGTTATTTGCAGATGAAGCCGTTTGTCTTGGCAGTGCACCTTCATCAGAATCTTATCTGAGAGGGGATAAAATCATTCAGGCGGCTAAAGAATTAAATGTGGACGCCATCCATCCGGGGTATGGTTTTTTAAGTGAAAATGCTGAATTTGCCAGGCAAGTAGAGGAGGCCGACCTGGTTTTTATCGGTCCTACTTCAAAGGCCATTGAAATCATGGGAAGTAAACTGGCTGCAAAGGCGGCGGTTAAAAAATATGATATTCCGATGGTTCCCGGTACGGATCAGGCCGTTACGGACCCGAAGGAGGCGATTGCCATTGCAGAAGAAATTGGATTTCCAGTTTTAATTAAGGCATCTGCTGGAGGCGGAGGTAAAGGAATGCGGATTGTCAACGAAAAATCGGCACTGAGATCACAAATGGAAAGAGCCATAAGTGAAGCGCAGTCGGCTTTCGGAGATGGGGCGGTTTTTATTGAAAAATACATCGGTTCTCCAAGACATATTGAAATTCAGGTGCTGGCAGATACTCATGGAAACACGATTCATTTATTTGAACGGGAATGTTCCGTTCAACGTCGGCATCAAAAAGTAATGGAAGAGGCCCCGAGTGCCGTGGTCGATCATGAACTCCGGATGAAGATGGGGGCGACTGCCGTGAAAGTGGCTGAGGCATGTAACTATAGGGGCGCCGGTACGGTGGAGTTTTTGCTGGACGAGAATAAAAACTTTTATTTTCTCGAGATGAATACCCGGTTACAGGTAGAGCATCCTGTAACAGAATGGATAACCGGAGTGGATTTAGTAGAACAACAGATTCGGATTGCCCAGGGAGAAGCCCTGGGAATTACACAGGATGAACTGAAAATATTAGGTCATGCGCTTGAATTGCGCATTTATGCAGAAACCCCCCTGGAAGATTTTCTGCCGAGTGTCGGAACCCTGGAGGTGTATCAATTACCCAGTGGTTCTGGTATTAGAGTGGACAATGGAATGCAGCAGGGAATGGAAGTTTCAATTCATTACGATCCTATGCTGGCCAAACTAATAACCTACGGTCCGACCCGGGAGGCCGCCATTGGAAAAATGTTAGAGGCTATCGAGCAATATCGGATAGAAGGAATTCAGACCACCCTGTCTTTCGGGAAATTTGTTTGCCTGCATCCAGCCTTTCGCAGCGGGGAGTTTGACACCCATTTTGTGAGAGATCATTATGATCCTGCAAAGCTGCAGGAGGCGCGGGAATCAGAAGCTCGAATTGCGGCTCTCATTGGTTTGAAACATTACCTGAATATTTCACAGCAACTACGGTTACCAAATACCTAAAAACAGTGCCCACCCATTATGAGCGATAATAGAAAGAAATTAGAGGAGAAAATGGACCTGGCCCGGCAGGGGGGAGGACAGAAACGAATAGAAAAACAACACCAGAAGAAAAAGCTCACGGCACGGGAGCGACTGGAATATCTGCTGGATGAAGGTTCCTTCGAAGAAATCGGGATGCTTGTTACCCACAGAACCACAGACTTTGGAATGGATAAGCAAATCTATTACGGAGATGGCGTGGTTACTGGATACGGTACCATTTATGGTAGGCTGGTTTATGTGTATGCTCAGGATTTCACGGTGTTTGGAGGGGCCCTGTCCGAGACTCATGCCGAGAAGATATGCAAAATAATGGACCACGCCATGCGCAACGGGGCTCCGATCATAGGCTTAAATGATTCCGGGGGTGCACGTATTCAGGAAGGTGTTCGATCATTAGGAGGTTATGCTGATATTTTTCATCGCAATGTGCAAGCCTCCGGAGTGGTACCTCAAATTTCAGCCATCATGGGACCTTGTGCCGGAGGAGCGGTTTATTCCCCGGCCATGACTGACTTTACCCTGATGGTTGAGAATACCAGTTATATGTTTGTTACCGGTCCTAATGTGGTAAAAACAGTGACCAATGAGAGTGTAAGCGCAGAGGAGCTTGGTGGCGCAAGTACCCATTCCACAAAATCAGGGGTTACCCATATTACCTCAAGCAATGATATTGCCTGTCTGGAAGATATTCGGATGCTGCTATCTTACTTTCCCCAGAACAACCGGGAAAAGCCAAAACAATTGCCTTTCGATATGGGGGAGGAGATTCGGGAGGAGCTTGAGGAGATTGTTCCACAAAGTGCCAATAAGCCCTATGACATGCACCGGGTGATTGCAGGAATTGTGGATGCGGATTCCTTTTTCGAAATACATAAAGATTTTGCAGACAATATCATTGTGGGGTTTTCAAGAATAGGCGGTAGAAGTGTGGGAGTTGTAGCCAATCAACCCATGAGTCTAGCTGGAGTGCTGGACGTGAATAGTTCTAGAAAAGCAGCTCGTTTTGTGAGATTCTGTGACTGTTTCAATATTCCGTTGTTGGTGCTGGTAGATGTCCCGGGCTTTTTACCCGGCACCGACCAGGAGTGGAACGGAATCATCTTACACGGAGCCAAATTGCTATATGCCCTAAGTGAGGCTACTGTTCCAAAAGTGACGGTGATTACCCGAAAAGCTTACGGTGGAGCATATGATGTAATGAACTCCAAACATATCGGTGCAGATTTGAATTTTGCCTGGCCCACCGCAGAGATTGCAGTGATGGGTGCTAAGGGAGCCAGTGAGATTATTTTTAGAAAGGAAATAAATCAGGCTGAAAACCCGGAGCAGGAACTGGCCAAGCGGGAAGAAGCATACGCCGCTAAATTTGCCACTCCCTTTGAGGCGGCCAAACGGGGCTTCATAGATGAGGTCATTTATCCAAGGGAAACCCGAAGAAAATTGCTTAAAGCTTTCAGTATGCTTGAAGGTAAAGAAATGCCCCCAGCCAATCGAAAACATGGTAATATTCCGCTGTGATATTTTGGAAATTATTTGAGCCGGAAGGTAGGAAGGCTGAACTGGTATCGGATGGCCAGAAACCTGATGGCGATGATATAAGCTGTGGTACTAATGTGAATCACATCCGATTGTACATCCATGGAATTCAGGAGCAGGTACAACAGTCCTCCTGAAAGGGAAGCAGTAGCATAAATCTCTTTATGAAAAATGACGGGTATTTTCAATCTCAGGATATCCCGAATGACCCCTCCGAAAGTTCCGGTCATCGTTCCAAGAATTACGGATATTAATGGATGGAGTCCATTTTGAATTCCAATTTCCACCCCGAGAATGGTAAAAGCCCCTAACCCGATGGCATCAAAAAGCTCGAGGGAACCTTTATAACGATAAAGTTCATTCCTAAAAGCAATAGCAAGGATGCTTATACCTCCGATGAAATAAAGGTATGCCAGATTGCTCATCCATAAAACCGGCGTGATGCCTACCAGTACATCCCGAAGGGTACCACCTCCAATGGCAGTGACCATCGCCATAATCAGAATGCCGAACAAATCAAACCGGCGTTCCATTGCAGCCAACGCTCCAGAAATCGCAAAAGCTGCGGCGCCAATCCAGTCCAATACAGTGAGTAATTCTATGTCCACTTAAATACCACAATTCAAGGGTGATGCCTGTTCCGTTTAAGAGGTAGTACACGCCCATACTTATTGATAGAATTTACAAAGGTACTGTTATCTTGGAAAAAGGAGGGACTGATCTTGCCTTTTGGCAGCTTGGGCCAGTGCCACAGGAGCGTAGGTGAGGCCCCAGCTGGTCCGAGGTGCCCAGCTACAAAGATTTGCCGAAGCCCCCTCACGGGATGGTCGGGTACTTTGACTATGAGCTGGCCATGGCCCAGACTTTAAGCAAAACAAGCCGCTGTCCATTGATTTCACGGGATATGGATGTGTCAACTTCCGGGAGATAGAGACAGCTGTTTGCTGCGATCCGGAGGTCCTCCAGTGTCTGCAGGAAGGCAAGGTGATTGTGGCAGGGTATGTGGATGAGAAGACGCAGCTTCCTTGGGAAAACGGGTGCATTTCTGCCTATGACAACAAGGTGAGAAAGAGTATGAGTAGCCAGAACATGGCATGATTCGGTGGCTCGGTGCCAATCCTCAACTTTATTGTACCCTGCTCGGGGCTGATGGAGAGCTTTTTTCCCTTCTAATGGGATCAGAGTGTTCAACGTTATGTGGAATTTCTCGATGAAATAAAACAACATTTTGAGCAGCAACCCATCGCAAAAGACCGAAACTGCTATATAACAGATCCGCCTCGTTTTGTGACGAGGCGGATTCCATAACTTTTAATCGGTTTATTAAAAGGATCTATCAGGTTTATTCTTCACTTGTTCCATCACTGATATTTCCCTGTGCAATAACGGTCTCATTTTCCTCCTGGCTAAGGTAAATGTTGATATGTCCGTCCAAGGCAATCAACTCTTCGTAAGTGATGGCCTGGCCATCCTGGGTCTGTTGATCCAGATTCGCCACGTGGGTCAGGCTTTTGCCAGTTCCTCCGTTTACAGGATTTAGAGCAACGCCCAGTTCCTCCGTTTCATTTTCTGTTGAGCCTACTCGAATTTGAGCCGGGTGGGAATTCCCTTCTTCAGTTCCTTCTAAGAAAATACTCACTAAGGTTTCTCCACTTTCTCTTTCTTCAAAAATGGCTTGCCCGTTGACCTCTGAATCACCAACGGCAACCAGGTCAAAGGAAAAAGATTCTCCCGTTAGTTGGTTCTCTCCCAAATCTGCATAGGCAACAGGTATTTCTTCCTCTTGCTCACCTTCAACTAAAATAATCAGGTGCCCATCAAATTCAATTAGGTCTTCATAGCTAATCGAAGTCTCATCATCGAGACTGGTGGCGGTAGTAGTACTTAGTCCAGTGGCACCATCCACGGGTTCCAGGCTCAGGGCGATGTCTCCCTGTTCTGCTGCACTTTCGTGCCGCAAGTAGGCCAGGTAGGTAGTGCCTTCTTCGGTGCCATCCAGCTCAATGTCGATGGTGGTACTCCCGTCCTGCATGTCGGTAAAGGTGAGCGTCCCTTCAATGTCATTGTCTAGTGCGGTAATGGCGAATTCTTTAGATTCTCCTGGACCATCATCAATGACAGCATCATCGTCATTATTACAACTCCATAATAGGGCACTGAACAAAAACATCGGAATCAATTTTCTCATGGTAAAATAATTTAGGTTAATAATGGTTTGTTGTCCCTATGACCTAAATCTTCTCGGGAGTTGCGTGTGAGGGCAAGTGAAATGCCGGTTTTTAATATTTCTTTAACAATCGAAGTTTTATTTTTAACAAAAAGTCAGGAGGATATTTAAGTGGTATCCATACCCGTAAAAGGAAAACGGGACCCCTTTTACAGGAATCCCGCCGCCATTTGTCATTGGAGTTTTTATTATTCTGTGCTAAATTGGTATGTGGTACTGGTACTATAGGTGTCTCCAGGCTCCAATACCGTAGAAGGAAAATCTGGTTGATTGGGAGAATCTGGGAAATGCTGGGTCTCCAGACAGAACGCTGTTCTAAAGTCGTCAGTACTTCCTGTTTTCATTTCATTCTTGCCTTCCATGAAGTTTCCGGAGTAAAGCTGCATCCCCGGCTCCTCCGTATACACATCCATGACAATTCCCGATTGATTTCCCCAGGCCGTTGCTGCATGGGTCATGCCATTACCTTCTTTTCCACTCAGTACATAGGTATGGTCATAGCCTCTTCCGTATTCAAGCTGCTGATTTTCTGTCTCAATATCCTGGCCAATGGTTTTAGGTTGCTGGAAATCAAAAGGAGTTCCTTCTACCGGAGCAAGTTCTCCAGTGGGAATGAGGGATTCATTTACCGGAATGAAACGATCGGCGTATATCTGCAGGCGATGATTCAGAATATCTCCGGAGCCTTCACCATTCAGGTTGAAAAAGGCGTGGTTGGTAAGATTTATGACAGTGGTTTTATCTGTCGTAGCTTCATAATCTATCTTTAATTCATTGTCATCGGTCAGGGTGTACCGGACCTTGACATCAAGATTTCCCGGAAATCCTTCCTCCATATCCGGAGAAAGATAGCTGAAAACAATACTGTTTTCATCTGCTGAAACTACTTCCCATACCACATCCTGGAAACCTTTAATTCCCCCGTGCAGCGCATTTTCCCCATTGTTTAAGGGTACAGAGTACTCCTGGCCATTTAAGGTGAATTTACCTTGTGCTAATCGGTTGCCATATCGGCCGATCGTGGCGCCAAAATAGGCTTCTGTAGAATTCTTATAATCCTCGACACTCGACATTCCGATGACTACATCTACCGGATTTCCTTCCTTATCCGGAACTATCAGACTCGCCACCCGTGCACCGTAATTGGTTAGTTGGGCGTGCATTCCTTTGTTGTTACTGATGGTGTATAAGCTCACTTTTTTATTATCAATTGTTCCTCCGAATGTCGCGGAATCCAGAGGCAGGTTATGACTTACGGGCTCTTCGGCCTGAACGGGTTCTTTTTTCTTATTGTCCTGGCAACTAACCAAAAAAACAGAAAGTGTGACCACACTGAGTAGTGTCTTAGATAGATTTCTTTTCATTCTTTTTCTCATTTTATTTTTATTTGTGTTAACCTTAAAGGAAAACAAAAATTAAAAATACAAACTTTACACGATACCGCTATCGTAAGAGGGTTGAATGTTGTATTTTTTACTTCAAAAAAGAGAAATGCCCCTATTTTCTAGGGTTAAACTATGCCGGCGGGG
>JAJUIC010000057.1 GCA_029265595.1 Flavobacteriaceae bacterium | reverse complement strand
AGCAAAATAGGAGCTAACATTGGTAAGCATCGCAAGAAGAAAAAATTAAGTTTCAGAGGCCTTTCTCAAAGGTGTGATATTGATTTTGCCGATCTCAACAGAATTGAAAAAGGCTTACGAAATATTACACTTCTTACTGCCTTGGAGCTGTGCAGAGGACTGGATATTCATCCCAAGGAACTCTTTGAATTTGAAATGCCGGAGAAATCAGAAGAGGAACCACCTCTGCAGAAGATTCGTCCGGAGGAATAGGCCGAATTGTGATACATCGAACCTTTTCAAAAACGATTCGATGACTCGGTCCTGAGCTTAATTAATTAAACAACCTGCCAATTTTCAACCTCATCCTGGGTACTGTAGGGCAAGTCCTTAATCCGGAGAAAAAAGTTGAGAATGAAGCATCATTTACACGAACGTATAATGGCCAAAAAGAAAAAAATCCCAGAGGAACTTAAGGATAGAATAGTTCAGAACTTTGATATTTCCGATATAGAATTTGTGGAGTACAGGCGGTACAAAAATTCACCGGTGATTATAAATAAGGACGGAGAAATTATTGAAATCCCGCCACGGGAGGAATCTCCTATTCCCATTTCCCGGAGGAAGTAATTGTCGTCATTTCACGTTATGGGTTTAAAACCCCTTGAAATTCATGCGATGTCGGGTTAAATCACACACGGATCGCTCAGAAACAACACCCCTCTGAGACCCCTGGAGCAGAGCCCGATGGTTGCGTGCAACTGCCTTCCATTTTGTGCTTGTTATGCAGCTATATTTTAAATCGATCAGGATTCCGAAAGAATGACCTGAGAAAGAGTTAAATTAGCATATCACACAAAAATGAAAGATATGCACCACTATAATATTGCCGTATTGGTAGGGAGCCTTCGCAAAGAAAGCTTCAGCCTAAAAACCGCCAAAAACCTGAAATCGCTGACTCCAAAGTCCCTCTCCCTCGAAATTCTAGACCTTCATGACCTCCCACTCTACAATCAGGATCTGGAAGCAGCACCACCCGAGCAATGGAAAAAACTTCGGCAGGAAATTAACGCTGCAGATGGGGTCCTGTTTGTGACTCCCGAATACAACCGCTCGATCCCGGCCGTTTTAAAAAACGCTATTGATATAGGATCCCGTCCCAAAGAGAACAATACCTGGAACGGAAAACCAGGCGGTATCATAAGTATATCCCCAGGTCAGCTCAGCGCCTTTGGCGCCAATCATCATTTACGTCAGGTCCTGGTTCCTGTCAATGTTCCGGTTATGGCCCAGCCCGAAGCCTATGTAGGAGGAGCAGCCACCCTTTTCGATGAAAATGGTGAAATCAACAATGAATCCACCAAAGACTTTTTAAAGATGTTCCTCCGCTCTTATGAGCAATGGGTGATAACCAATACAAAATTGTAAGGGAGGTAGAAAAAATTAAAAGCTCCGTTCGCCTCATAGGGAAAGAAACCACCTTAAAAGTCAGAAACTGAATTCCTGGATTTGGACTCATTTATTTTGAGGCATCGGGTCTGCCTGTAAGGCTGTAAGCCGATCCATGGAGAAGCCCTCCCTATCCCCCATTTCAAGCAGCATGGCAATCCCACCCCGCGGCGACAACTGGTGGTTTCCTGTCTCCTTCCTGTGAAAGGCTTCCCGTTTAGGAAAAGAGCCTTCCAAATATCCTATTTAACCCTACCTGTATTTTCTAAAAAAGCCTTATTTTCAAGACAGTAACCCATACTCATAGGTATTATGAAATAGAGGCACACAACATCTTTATAGGTGTTACCTCCCACACCTAGTAACCACAAGCAGTTGAGACTCCTTGATATAGCTTAAAGGAAAAGTCCTACGCTCCTTCAACTTCAAAATGAAACACAATGGATATAAAAATAGAACCATCGGCCAAAAAATCCATGTGGGCAGCCGCATTAATTGGAATTGGAGTCATGGCTGCAGTGGATGAGATCATCTTTCATCAGATTCTGGCCTGGCACCATTTCTACGATCGATCCACCACCGATATAGCACTTATGACTGATGGCTTCTTACATGCGGCAGAACTCATCGCCATAATAAGCGGGTTCTTTATCCTTCTGGATCTTCAGCGGAAACAAACACTGGTGAAAGACAAAGCCTGGGCAGCATTTTTTATCGGGCTTGGAGGCTTCCAGTTATTTGACGGAATTGTCGATCATAAGGTCCTACGACTTCATCAGGTTCGATATGTGGATAACCTGCTACCCTATGACATTGGATGGAACCTGGCAGGCCTGATTCTTCTTGGCACCGGACTAATTTTGCTCAGAAGAGCAAAAAGAAGGAAAACTAATGGCCCATCAGCATGAAGGAGCATTACCACCATGAACTTCCACAAGCCACCTGGACCCACTGGATTCCCGTAGCCCTTATAGTACTGGTGAGTCTTTTGTACCTCTACCTGTACTTCCGCTGCCTAAGAAAAGGAGGGAGATCAACTTTCCTACAGGTTGGCAGTTTTCTCATGGGAACACTTTTACTGACTATCGCCCTGTGGCCTTCCGTTATGAACTGGGGACATTCGGATTTGAGAGGACACACGGTTCAGCACCTGCTAATAGCCATGTATGCACCTATATTTCTGGTCATGGGGTCACCGGTCACTGTAGTTTTAAAAGCGGCTCCTCCCGCCTGGTCCCGCAAGTTCCTTCAGCTCATGAAATCCCCATTTTTCAAGTTTTTAGGTCACCCTTTCACCGCCTTCATCCTCAATATCGGGGGTATGTTTGTCCTGTACCTCACGCCCCTCTATGTTAGGAGCCTGGAAGACCCTGTGATCCATTATCTGATTCACGTCCATTTTCTTCTGGCAGGATATCTTTTTACCTGGTCCCTTATTGGTCCTGATCCGGGACCAAAAAGACCCGGTTTTTACACGCGACTGCTGGTGATATTCCTGAGCATCGCCACACATGGTTTTTTAAGCAAACTGATATACGCTCATGAGTACCCGAGGAACTCTCCGCACCCTGTATCTCAAATTCAGCAAGCTGCCAAGATGATGTACTATTGGGGGGATTTATCGGAAATCATTCTTTTGATCATCCTTTTCACCTACTGGTATTTCAACAAGGGCAGGCCCCAACAGAATCTCAGTATTATTCGAAAGAAAACCAATTACACCAAATGAGCAACCTGAGCCATAACCAGGATGTTCAGCTACCGGATATCAGTAATACTTTACAGATTTTCCTTTAACAGCCGTTGGGAATCCAACTCAGACCGCTGGCCGTTTATAAGCAGGTTCTTGCTTGGTCATCAAACTCATTCCAATTTCGGCGATTCCCAAAATTAAATGTGGTAGAAAGACCTGATCGGAAAACCCAAAAATCCAGGGGGGAAGCTGCCAGAAATATTTCCGCAACAAGGTCAATACCCAAATGAGTTTTGACCGAAATCATCCTGGCCATCCCCAGTTCATAATCTGTACAAATACTATAGACAATTGTACCCAGTCCGAGTATCACCGGAACCCACTGGGCTGCACCTCCATCAGCAAATCCTAGAAGCCAGGGTGCGACAATAAGAAGAATTCCCATTAAATAATCTACAATTCCGTGCGTACGTGCTTCGATAAATCTCATAAATGTAGGTTTTAGTTATTCCTTCAATTTGGTAGACCTTACCTTTTGCTCGCTCCTGTGTCTCAAGAAACTAAGTTTACTCCTAGCTTTAGGTATTTCGAAAATAAGCTATTAACTCACAACCAAACATCTATCTATCAGTCAATTAGGAATATTTAACTTCATTTGAACGTTTTTCTTATTTCTTCCATCTGCTCAGGCCTACCATCGATAAAGTACCAGACCACTTCATTGATACTTCCTGACTTTCGCAAAAAGGGACCCGGTATTTTTAGTTGAAAATGCTCATCACCCTGTGCAGCCCCTTCCTATTAGTTCTCCTGAAACCGCTTATGGTGGGTTTCTTCCCAAATATCACCCCACGAGAATTGGAACGATCCGTACGAATTATGCCTCGGAAAAATTCCTAAATGTGCGGGTTATTTTTATTTTTGGCGATCAATGTGTTATCTTCCCTACCCCCCAAAAAAAACTGATGCCACCAGTGGCCCGAACTTTATGTTTAAATAATTGATAGAGAACAAACATCCCTCGTCCACTCCCTCTGTAGAGGAAGTGCCTGTTATAGCCATAGGAGCCAGTGCTGGGGGACTGGAAGCCCTTAAGGCTTTCTTTTCCAATCTACCCCCGGGCAGCGGCTGCGCCTATGTGGTCATCCAGCACCTTTCTCCAGATCACAGAAGTATGATGGCAGAGCTGCTGGAACGCGTCACCGATCTTCCCATTGTAGCGGTTTCCAAAGCGATGACCCCAAAAGCGGATCACATTTACCTGATACCTCCAGTGTATAATGTATTGTACAAAGAAGGCCAGCTTCATCCAACCGACAAGCCCAGAAACCAGAGTCTCAACCTTCCGATCGATCTCTTCTTTGAGGATTTGGCGCGAGAAGCTAAAGAGAATGCCATTGGAATTATCCTTAGTGGCACCGGAAGCGATGGCACCAGAGGCGCCCGGGCCATCAAGGAAAATGACGGAATGATTATGGTGCAAGATCCCCAGGAAGCCCAGTTTAACGGGATGCCAAATAGTGCGATCAATACAGGACTGGTGGATTATGTCATTTCGGTTGAGAAAATGGGACGGGAACTGAAGAATTTCCTCAGCAGCCCGGTCATCCTTGATATTGAAGAGGGGGAAGTGGAAAAGGACCGGTCCCAACTGATGCAAATCCTGAAGTTTATTGATCAGGAAACCGGTCTGGATTTCAGGGAGTACAAAAAGGCTACCCTGGCCCGTCGGGTGGCGCGCAGGGTTCAGGTATGTAAGTCCCCTTCCCTGAAACATTACCTGGAGTTTTTAAAGGAAAATAGCAGCGAAGTAGAGATTCTATATCGGGAGTTTCTAATTGGTGTCACCCGCTTCTTCCGCGATCCAGAGGTCTGGGATGTCCTAAGAAAGGACGTCATTCCCGAACTGATTGCCAAAACGCCCGAGGGGGAAACCCTGAAGCTCTGGGATGTAGCCTGCAGCACAGGGGAAGAAGCCTATTCCTTTGCCATCTGCCTGCTGGAGGAAATTGAGAAGCAGGAAAAACTCATTGGCATTAAGATTTTTGCCACGGATATCTCCAAGGACCACCTGGCCATGGCCAGTGCCGGGTCCTATCCCGAGACCATCGCGGCGGATGTGCCCCCCAAACTCCTTGCAAAATATTTCGATCGAAGCTCCGGATCCTATATTGTGAAAGAAAAGCTGCGGAGCACCATCATATTTTCCGAGCACAATCTGATCAAGAATCCTCCCTTCAGTAGAATGGATCTGGTGAGTTGCCGGAACCTGCTGATCTATTTCCAGCCGGTGATCCAGAAAAAGGCGTTGGATTTTCTGCATTACGCCTTAAAAATGGAAGGCATACTGGTACTGGGTACCAGTGAAAGTGTCTCTCCCCGTCAAAAGAACTTTGAAACTATCCACCGAAAGTGGAAGATCTACCGGAATATACAGCCCAATAAGAATCTGAATAAAGAAATTGGAATGCGACAACATTCATCTGATACCCGCCCCGTCCGATCAGATCGAAAGGACCGGCCCCCAACCAAGCCGACTTCCATCCAGAAAAAGCTTGAGATGGACTTCAACGATACGCTTCTGGAAGAGTTCAATGCGGCCTGCGTACATATTGATGCCGAGTACAACATTCTGGATGCCATTGGAGAATTCCGAAAATACGTGAGTCTTCCTGGCAGAGGTTTCAGTATTAACCTGATGGAAATGCTGGATCCCGAACAGCGCCACCTGATTCAGATCAGTATTAAAAAAGCGCAGAAACTCGGCAAAAAGGTATACTACAAGGATGCGGTCTTTGTGCAAAATGATCAGAAAAAAGCGGTGGATATCATTGTAAAGCCTTTCGAGCAGCCAAACCTTCCGGGAGAGACGCACTTTATGATCACCTTCATTGAGAAAGAGCTCAAGTTGGAAGATATGGAAGCCATCGATCCTATGACCCTGACCGGGCGCTCCCAGGAATATGTCGAAGGTCTGGAAGAAGAACTGAAACAGGCCCGGGAAGACCTTCAGCTTTCGCTTCAGGAAATCGAGACCAGCAATCAGGAATTGCAAACCACCAATGAGGAGCTTTTGGCCTCCAATGAAGAATTGCAAAGCACCAATGAGGAGCTGCAGAGTGTGAATGAGGAGATCAACACGGTCAATGCGGAGAACCTTCAGAAAATGGAAGATCTCGAGCTGCTCAATGCCGATATCACCAACCTTCTGGAAAGCACGCAGATTGGGACCATCTTTTTGGATGCTCAGCTGAAAATCCGCAAATTCACTCCGGCCATCAAAGAACATTTCAATCTGGTGGATTCCGATGAGGGGCGCTCCATTGGAGATTTCATGAGCCAGATCGGAAGGAAAAAACTCCTGGAGGGCTGCCAGGTCGTCCTTGAAACCGGCGAAATGCAGGAACGAACCGTTAAAACCGGAGCCAAAACCTACTTGCGCCGGCTTTCCGCCTTCCGAAACAATCGCAATGTCATTGACGGGGTGGTCATTACCTTTATAGACATTACCAGCCTGCAGCGTTCCAAAGAACAATTGGAAGCCAGCGAGCAGCGCTACAAGAACCTATATGAGGAAGATCCCATCATGCACCTCAATATCGATCCCACAACAACCCTCATCAGAGAGTGCAACCGAATGACCGCCCAGCGCCTGGGTTATGGGTCCAAGGAGGAACTGCTCGGCAACTCCCTCTTCGATCTCTTTCCGGAGCACCTGCAGGTCCAGGCCCTGAAGGACCACAAGAAATTTCAGCAGCAGCAGGTGCTTTTAAATGCCGAACAGGAACTGATCACCAAATCCGGCCAGGCCATACCCGTCATTGTGAATGCCTCGGTAGAGCGGGATGAGGATAACCAGATTGTAAGCTACCGCTATACCTTTGCCGATATCTCGGATCTTAAACTGATTCAGGGGAAACTGGAAAAACAAAAAGCAGACCTGGAAAATCTCAATAAGGACCTGGAACAATTTGTATCGATCTGTTCTCACGACCTTCAGGAACCCCTGGCTACCATCCGCATGAGTAGTGATATCCTGGCCAAGCTCTATGGAGACCAATTGGGGGAAAAAGCAGAACATTATATCAACTACATCCGCAATGCCTCCCAGCGCATGGCCAATCAGATTCGTGCCCTGCTGGAGCACTCCAAGATAGGCCGCAACGGAAAACAAAAACAGGTAAATCTGAACCTGCTGATGGAAAACCTGCTGGTGGATATGGAAAAAAGCATCACGGAGTCCCGGGCCAAAATCTTCTTTGGAGAACTGCCAACTGTCACGGGATTTGAGGTGGAACTTCGGTTGCTGTTCCAAAACCTGATCAGTAATGCCATCAAATACACCCCCGAAGAGCGCCACCCGGAGATACGGATTCATGCCTATCGGGAAGGAGATTACTGGACCTTCTCCATTATTGACAATGGCAAGGGTATTCCAAAGGATCACCTGGAAAGCATTTTTACCATCTTTAGCCGGGTGGGCAATGAAACCAAAGACGGAACGGGCGTGGGTCTTGCGCATGTGCAGAAAATTGTGCAACTCCACGGAGGATCCATCTGGGTGAATTCTCAGGTGGGGGTAGGCAGCAGTTTCTTTTTCAAACTAAAAGCATAAAAATGGAGGAAAAAGAGGCTTACCCCAAGGAAGTGGACCTGGATAATTGCGCCAGGGAACCAATTCATATAATTGGAAACATTCAGGAGTTCGGCCTGCTGCTGGTGGCCGATCTCAAGAGCTTTAAAATCACCCAGTGCTCCGAAAATGTCGCTGCTTTCCTTCCCTGGAATGCCGATGAACTTTTAGGCCGGGATTTATCAGATGTGATCGGGACATCCATTGTCAAAAAGTATCAGGAAGAACGATCCGATCGAATTGATTTCTCTCCACTGGAGTGTGAGGTTGAGGGTCAGTCATTTCTACTGGTAGCCCATCAGTCCGAGGGACACCTGCTGATAGACATGGAACTCCTGATTCAGGACCCGGCAATGGAGGAAATAGATGCTTCGCGCCTGTTCATGGATTTTCGAAAGAAGAGGGGTGATCAGGATATCTTCCAAAGAACGGCAAAGCTGGCCAAAGACTATTTTGGATATGACCGGGTGCTCATTTACCAGTTTGATCACCAGTGGAACGGCAAGGTGGTAGGAGAAGCCAAAGAACAGGAGCTGCAGAGCTGGTACGGACTGCACTACCCGGCCTCCGACATCCCGGCCCAATCCCGGGCCATGTTTTTGAAAAATGAGATCCGCATCATCTGTAATGTCGGTTATACTCCGGTACCCATCACCCCAGTAAATTCTCCCCTTACCGGGGCTCCCCTTAACCTCTCCCCTTCCTCTTTGCGGGCGGTATCGCCCATCCATATCGAATACCTGCAGAATATGGGAGTGGGAGCATCGGTAACGGCGGCCATTGAAGTGAATGGGAGGCTATGGGGCCTGATGACCGGCCACCACGCCAGGCCACGCCATCTAAATTATTTTCAGCGGGAAAGCTATCACTTCCTGGCACGCCTGCTGGCCATGGAACTGACCCTGGAAGATTCCATCACCTACCGCAGAGAGATGGCCAGAATGGATCGCACCCGCGAGCTTCTGGTGCAGCATATCCGTCAAACGCTCGACGTGCCCGGGGCACTATTCGGAACAGACCTCACGGTTATGAATTTATTTTCATGCACAGGCGGTGCCCTTTATGTTAACGGAACCTGGCACTTTACCGGGAAACATCCTGAGGAGGCCGACCTCCAGGAGCTGCTGACCGATGTTCTGTTACCAAACCCTCAGGCCTTATTTCATACCGAAGCCCTTAGCAAAATTTATGAGAAGGCCTGGAAATACAAAGAGGTGGCCTCGGGATTGCTGAGTCTTCGAATGGCAGAGAACAAATACCTGTTGCTGTTTCGCCAGGAAGTGGTTCAAACTGTTACCTGGGGCGGAGATCCCAACAATAAGGCTTATTTTGACGCCAGAAAAAAGCGCCTGAGTCCCCGAAAGTCGTTTGAAAAGTGGACCCAGTTGCAACAGGGAACAGCGCTACCCTGGAAGGATTATGAGCTGGGCGAACTAAAAAAATTGGGAGAAAATCTCAGTTATGAGTTTCTGGATCGCCAGCGAAAGGAAATCCAGGAGCTCTATGGGCAGCTATCGGAGGCCAATGAAGAACTACAATTGTTCACCTATGGCCTCTCCCACGATTTGAAGGCCCCGGTCCGGGGGATTGAGGGGGTGTTGGATATTCTGCTGGAGGATTACAGTGACCAGCTCGATGCTCAGGGAAAAGCCTATATCGAGAAAACCATCCGCCTCAATAAAAAGGTGGAGAATATGATTGACGATATCCTGATCTACTCCAAAACGGCCCATACCGACACTCTGGAGCTGGAAGAACTTGACACCATCGCTTTACTAGAGGAGGTCACCGATCTGATTTCTGCCCGTTCGCGGTATCCGAAGGCCAGCATTCAGATTCAGCAGGACCTCCCATATTGCTATGGCGACCGGCCAATGCTTATTCAGGTATGGGCCAATCTATTGTCCAATGCCCTGAAGTATTCTCAGGACAAACCGGCTCCCGTAGTCGAGATACGAAGTGATCGGCGAAATGGCAAGGCGGTCTTTATGATCAAAGACAATGGAATGGGCTTCCCTCAGAAGCTACAGGAAGCTATTTTTGAACCCTTCACCCGGGCCGTGGGCAGTAAAGTGGAAGGTTCGGGTATCGGCCTGGCCCTGGTGCGCAAAATCGTGGAAAAACACGGGGGAGAGATTTGGGCCGAAGGTAGTCCGGGTGAGGGCAGTATTTTTTACCTTTACCTTCCCGCCAAAACCGAAGCTATATGATAACCATACCTTTACGAATACTCCTGGTGGAGGACAACGAGACCGATGCCCTGCTTATTGAGCGGCAGCTTAAAAAAATTGTGGAAAGACCACAGATCAAACTGGTGGAAGACCTGGAGTCCTGCCGTTACGAACTGGTTCATTTTATTCCGGATCTGGTCATCTCCGATTACAACCTGCCCACCTGTACAGGAATGGAGGTTCTTCAACTGACTCAGGAGATCGACCCACAACTGCCCTTTATTTTCATCACCGGTACCATTGACGATGAAGAACTGGCGGCCAATACCATTTTGGCGGGAGCCTCGGGGTACATCCTCAAGAAAAACATGAAGCATCTCGACCAGCGCCTCAGGCCCCTTCTGAAAAAGGTGGTTCTGCAGATGTCAGCCAACGAAGAAGTTCGTGAGCGGATCCGGCAAAACAAACAGTCGGTCAACAAAATCCGGAATTACCTGAATGCCCTGAATTCCGACGATTATCAGGAGCGACAAAAAAGTATAGCACGGATTAAAAAAGACCTGGATCGCATAAAATTTGAGGAACAGAATACAGACCTAAATAAGACTCAGAATGACAAAGATTAATAACCACACCGTACTGGAGAAGCTTCGACTGGAGACCGCTGCCCTGCACCAGCGACTCGAGGATGACAATCCCGCACAGGCCATTCTTAACCACAGCATGGATTTGGACGGATATAAATCCCTGCTGCTGCAAAATTACCTGGCCTATAGATGTATGGAAGGCCAGATTAAAAGGCATCTTCCACAGCTGTCGATGGATAAGACCGAGCGTCTGGAGGCGGATTTACGGGATTTGGGAATAACTCCTGATGCCTACCTGTCCAGTGATACTCCTGATTTTGAAATACAATCTGTGGCGCAGGCTTACGGGGCGGCCTATGTGGTGGAAGGTTCTGCCATGGGCGGAATGGTCATTGCCAAACACCTTAGAAAATGCGAGGCACTGCAAGATTTAAAAGAGCAAAATTTCTTTAGTGGAGATAAAAGCTCACTGACTTCCTGGAAACATTTCAAGGAGGAACTACAGCGGCAGGAATTTGATCCCAGGCAGAAAGAAGAACTGCTGGCAGCGGCAAAAGAAGCATTTTTGGTCTTTGAGAAATTCT
>JAJUIC010000195.1 GCA_029265595.1 Flavobacteriaceae bacterium | reverse complement strand
CATGCAGTGGTTCTGGTGTCAGTGGGAATCAGCACGGATTCCACTGTGAGGCCATCGTGGAGCCGTACGGCATTTTTAATAGTGCCGTCACTACTGCGCTGCATTTGATCGACCTTGATATGGTTGATCACGAAATGATCCTCGAGCATCTGTCGGGTCTGCTTGGAGAGGTTGGTCATCTCCTCAAAGCTATAGGCTCCCTTCTTCCATAACCATTCATATACCTGGCTCCCCCGAAAGGAACGATCTCCCTGCTGAACGAAAAAGTCCTGCAATTGCTTTTTGGTATAGGCCCGAATATCTCTCTTGCTTTGAATCACTTCTTTGAATTAAATCTTTATCCTGCCACCTCAACCATAAACCGCGCCAAGGCACCAAGTTGAAGGGTCATTTTAAACAAAGCCGCGGTAATGTTACCCGCGGCTTTGACTGCTTTATCTTTCCTAGAGGATTAACATGGCATCCCCATAGGTATAGAATCTATACTTTTCCTTAACTGCCTCCTGATAGGCCCGCTTCACGAATTCATGTCCAGCAAAGGCTGAGACCATCATAAGGAGCGTGGATTTAGGAGTATGGAAGTTGGTGATCATTGAATTGGCAATACTGAATTCATAGGGAGGGAAAATAAACTTGTTGGTCCATCCTCCGAACTCATTCAGCGTCTGATTAGATGACACTGCACTTTCCAGGGTTCGCATAACGGTAGTACCTACCGCACACACTCTTCGTTTTTCTGCGATTGCTTTATTAATCGTTTCGACTGCCTTGCGGTCAATGAAGGCTTCCTCACTGTCCATCTTGTGCTTGGAAAGATCCTCTACCTCAACCGGACTGAAGGTTCCCAGTCCCACATGAAGGGTCACTTCGGCAAAGTCAATGCCTTTAATCTCCAGTCGCTTCAACAGGTGTTTGGAAAAGTGAAGTCCGGCTGTAGGGGCCGCTACCGCACCTTCATTCTTAGCATAAATGGTCTGATAGCGTTCCTTATCTTCAGGAGTTACTTCCCTTTTGATGTATTTTGGAAGAGGGGTTTCACCCAGTTCTTTAAGCTTATCTCTGAATTCTTCATAAGATCCATCATATAAAAATCGCAGCGTACGTCCACGAGAGGTCGTATTGTCAATAACCTCCGCAACCAAACTTTCATCTTCACCGAAGTATAGCTTGTTCCCAATGCGAATTTTCCGTGCAGGATCCACTAGTACATCCCATAGTCGGGTTTCAGCGTTCAGTTCCCGCAACAAGAAAACTTCGATCCGGGCTCCTGTTTTTTCTTTTTTACCGAAAAGACGCGCCGGAAACACTTTCGTGTTATTCAGCACCATGACATCCTCCGGTTCAAAATAGTCAATCAGGTCCTTGAACATCTTATGCTCAATGGTCTGCTCCTTGCGATTGAGCACCATCAATCGCGCCTCATCCCGGTGTTCTGCCGGGTACTCGGCCAGGAGTTCGGCTGGAAGATCAAAGTTATAGTGCGATAATTTCATTCCCATATATCAGTGATTTTTAAAAGAATGCAAATATACGACCTGAAGACAGGCGTTGTCAAGCATTTAGGGGTATTTCTTTTTTCCTCACCCCGTCACTCTCAGAATTTTGTGGCTTTCGGCAGCTTCAAAAGCAATTGAAAATGAACAGGCCCATTTGAGGCACTGCCATACCCAATTCCCCGGTCAAGAGCCAGGATGAAACATCCTTTCTAACCACACCGATTATACTGGCGTGGTGCAGAAATAACTAAAGATATTTTAATATTCCCCAGAAGATGATTAGTTTTGTAAAAATTTAATGGACGCCATAGTTAATACTCAATAGGCGGTATAAAGATTCCTTTAGCTTTCCAAAAGCTCCTAACACAGGAATCACGGGTCCGGATCCTACTCTAAAACCTGGGCCCATATAGAAAGCTCCGTAAAATACCGAGCTCCACAAGGATGAATCTCTTTCGATTCAGAGTTAGTAAATGTTTCTGGGAAAATTCCAGGTATAAATTTATGCGCCATCAACTGGCGCTCAAACCCGGTTTTTAAATAGGGCCTGAATTATTGCGCCCATAGGCAATTCCACTAAAACCATCGCTATTGTTGCGCCTGTAGCAACCACGGTATCGGAAGGATATACTTCATTTTAAGGTGGGCTTCCTATACCCACTCTTTCGAACAATACAAACCCAAACACACCAACTTCATCATGGCACAAGACATTGACGACTTCAATTTTGAAACCCCATTCATCTCTCAGGGAGCATATCAGATCAATATTGACCAGCTTGAATCTCTCATTTGGGATCCTTCAGCACGAAGAACAGGCAGGCTGGATTCGTTGCTTGATTTTGAAAAGTCCTCTGAATCAATCACAATTTTCACCTCCCTTTTT
>JAJUIC010000103.1 GCA_029265595.1 Flavobacteriaceae bacterium | reverse complement strand
TTAAACTCCTGAAAGTGGAGATTCTGATTATGGACCGTAAAATAAAAGAGGCCGAAAGTCTTCTGGATGAAATTCACCATCTGGAGCCCTCCAACGAAGATGTTTTCATTCAGAAAGCCAAATTACTTTCGCTTCAGGAACAGCACATTCAAGCCATTGAAGTCCTTAAACAGGCGCTGGAAGTATCCTCTGATGAAGGAGAAATCTACTCGCTGATTGGTATGGAATATCTGGAACTCGACCGGTTCGAGGAAGCCAAAGAATACTTTATCAAAACCGTTGAGGTTGATCAGGACGAGGAGATGCTCTTCTATGTCATTTATTGCTTTGGGCTACTTAATCAAAAGACCCAGGCCATCGATTACCTCAACAAACTGCTCGATAAAAGACCCTATGCTGAGGAAGCCTGGTACTACCTGGGAAAAGAATATCTCGAACAACAACAATACAAACAAGCCCTTACCGCACTTGATTTTGCGATCATCAGTGATGATTCTTTTGTCGGAGCCTATTTCGAGAAAGGAAAAGCCCTGGAACATCTGGGAAGATATGAAGAAGCGCTTGAAACCTATTTACTGACCACCCAGCTGGATGATCCTACGGACTTTGCATACCTGCGGATGGGGTACTGCTACGAAAAAATGGGTAAGGATGCCCTGGCCATTAAATTTTTCCTGAAGGCCCATGAAATGGATCCGCTGGGACAGAATGCCTTAATTGCCATCTCGGACTTCTACGAACGCAACGGGAAATACCATCAGGCTTTGCATTATATGTCAGTGGCTGTCAATAACGACGATCTGAATATTCGCTTCTGGAAGCGCTATGCAAGACTAAATCATGCCCTGGACTACCTTGAAGAGGCCGAGTGGGCCTATAAAATGGCCATAGAGAATGGGAACCTCGAATTGGACACCTGGATCAAAAGAGGAGATATCCTTACACAGTTGGGGGATTTTGAGGCGGCTTTAAAGAACTTTGAGCGCGCTTCGACCTACCATCGGGGCAAAGTGGAATTGGAATTTCGACTGGCGGGACTGTATTTCAGTCTTTCCAAGGGTGAAAAAGGAGCGGAACACCTGGAAAAAGCCTTGAAGATGGATAGTAGCAAATTGTCCATTCTTCATCGGCATTTTCCCGACATTCTATCACGCATCGAATTGAGCCCGAAGCTTCATGATTTTTTGGCTGCCTGTAAGCAGAAGTAATGGATTTTTATGCAGCAAAGAGGGTGGCGGAATTGTCACGCCACATTTACTTCTTTTTCACCCCTACTTTAGGGGGAACATTTTAATCCTTCAGGATTAAAGATATTAGCGGTGGATTTATCAAGTTCAATTCATTTATGGGGCTCAATTTAGCCCGTTTGCAACTCAGAGCGAGGCGCTCATTTTTGTCATTATCGGGTTATTGCTTACCTTAGAGCGCTTCTATTTAGAACACATCGGCAACTGATGCAGAAAACCAGAACCCTTAAGGATAAAATTCTTCTCGTAGTAAAAGGCATCGTAATGGGTGCAGCCAATAAGGTACCTGGGGTTTCTGGAGGGGTGGTTGCTTTTGTAGGTGGTTTCTACGAAGAATTCATCTTTTCCCTTAGAAGGTTCAATTACAATTCCCTGCTTCTGCTGCTCAACGGGCGATTCAAAAGCTTCTATTATTATACCAACCTTCGCTTCCTGTTGCTGTTGATCGCAGGTATGATTTTCAGCTTTTTCAGTGTTTCCAAACTGCTGGATTATCTGATCGATCATTACGAGCTTTATGTGTGGGCTTTATTCTTCGGAATGATTCTGGGCTCCATTTACTATATCAGCCGGGATTTCGAAAACTGGAACCTCCGGTACCTGGGGTTTGTGATACTGGGAATCGGCGTTGGAGTCGGTATCAGCCTGATGGAACCGGCCCAGGAAAACGACAATCTGTGGTTTGTATTTCTTTGCGGAATCATCGGAGTGTCTGGAATGACTCTCCCGGGACTTTCGGGATCCTTTATTCTCATACTACTGGGTAATTATGTGTTGCTTCTGGTGGATTCCGTCAATGCACTTTATGATACCCTGGTCGACCTTTTATCCTGGGATCTATCCTTCCTCAAGGATCCTGAACGACTGCGGCTACTCAAAGTCCTGGCAGTTTTCGCGCTGGGTTCTCTGGCCGGTCTGGTGAGTCTTTCTCACATCCTGGGCTATGTTCTAAAGCATTATAAAAGCGCCACGTTTGCCCTTATTATTGGATTCATTACCGGATCACTTGGCGTGGTCTGGCCCTGGAAAGAAGAATTGTACAAACGTGATGCCCAGGGAAATGTACTTTTTGACAACCTGGGCGATCCGATTGTCGATAACTATGACAGGTTCTGGCCTGATTTCACCCTGACTGAAACCTGGGGCGGAATTGCCTACATTGTTGCCGGGGCCGCCCTGGTGATCTGGCTGTCCTGGTACGAACACAAAAAGAAGCAAGAGATATGAATACATATGGTGTCATAGGAAGGAATATTTCCTATTCCTTTTCTCCCAGATATTTTACTGAAAAATTCAGCCGGGAGGGGATAACCGCCCAGTTTCTGAATTTTGATTTGCCAGATCTCTCCGCGTTGGATAACCTACAGGTGGAGTATCCGAACCTGCGCGGAGCCAGCGTAACCATCCCATACAAGGAAGAAATCATCCCTTTACTGGATCAACTGGACCCTATAGCCCGAGAAATAGGTGCCGTGAATTGTGTAAAGTTTCACATAGACGGGAAAAAGACGGGATATAATACCGACTTCATTGGCTTTAGGGACTCCTTGCGCCCTCATCTGAAACCACACCACAAAAAGGCATTGATCCTGGGTACTGGCGGAGCTTCCAAAGCCATAGAATACGCTCTGAGGCACCTGGGCATAGAGCCATTGAAAGTCTCCCGGCACCAGGGCCCCAACCAGCTTACCTATCAGGACCTGGACGCGACTTATCTTGAGCAATTTCACTGTATCATCAATTGCACCCCACTGGGAACGCATCCCAACGTGCAACAGTTGCCAGATGTTCCTACCCACCTGCTCGGACCAGACCACCTGATATTCGATTTGATTTACAATCCGGCCAACACCGAGCTTATGAAGCGCGCAGCTGCCCAGGGAGCTGTTACCGTAAATGGATATGAGATGCTGGTTCTACAAGCCGAGGCTGCCTGGAAAATCTGGAATGATTAAGCCATCCGGACATATTTGAAAGGGACTCTTGCTTTTCAATTCCAACCCCCTGATATTAAACCAATAAAAATCTTTGTTAGGTCTCTACGGACTTCTTATCTTTAAGACTTCTTTAAGAAGTTACGAACCCTAACATTGAAAGACATGTCTGAAAAAGAGAAAATGCACGAGGATAACCTGCCTGAGCACAACCAGGCCAGGGAAGATGAGGAGAAGGTGACACCAAAGGTAAGTACTGACCAGCCTACAGAATCAAGCGATACTACTCAGGATCCATCGCCTGCGGATTCTGACCCCATAGCAAGTGCCGGAGATGCCCTTGTAGAAGAGCGCCAAGATAAAGATGCTTCCGCTTTAGATCAGCAGAATCAGGAGCCCCGTAATGCTCAACAAGAAATGGATGATGCGGTTGCCCAGGAAAGTGAGGATGAAAGTACCAAGGGCCGTCACAAAATTGAAAAGAAGGATTACGCTTCCTTAACGAAGGAAGAACTGGTAGATGAATTCGAGCGCCTGCTTAAAAAAGAGGAAGTCCAGAATATTAAGGAGCACATTGATGAGATTCGGGCAGAATTCAATGCCCAATTCGATGAAGAGCTGGAAGATAAAAAAGAAGAGTTTCTGGCCGAAGGAGGAAATATCATTGACTTCTACTATTCCACACCTCTGAAAAAGCGGTTCAACTCCCTGTACTTCGATTACAAGGAAAAGAGGAACCGATATTACGAGCAGCTGAAAAAGGACCTCAATAAGAACCTTCAGCGGCGTCTTGAAATAATTGAAGAACTCAAGGGGCTGATTGATGTGGAAGAAAACATCAATACCACTTACAACAACTTCAAACAACTTCAGGAAAGCTGGAGAAACGCAGGTCCGATTCCTCGTGATAAGTACAATACCATCTGGAATACCTATCACCACCACGTGGAGAATTTCTATGACTTTCTTCACCTGAACAGGGAGTTTCGCGATATGGATTTCAAACACAACCTTGAGCAGAAACTGAAAATTATCAGCCGGGCGGAGGAACTGACCCAGGAACCGAATATCAACAGAGCCTTCCGCGAACTTCAGATGCTGCATAAGATGTGGAAGGAGGATTTAGGCCCTGTTGAAAAGCAGTACCGGGAAGATATTTGGCAAAAATTCAGTGAAGCTACTTCCAGAATCCATGAGCGGCGTCAGGCCCACTTCCAGCAGCTGGATCAGGAATACCAGAAGAACCTGGAAATTAAACAGGAAATAATCGCTAAAATCGGTGCGATCGGCGACCAGGAATATACCACTCACCGGGATTGGCAGCAGAAAATCAAGGAAGTGGAAGCGCTGCGTGAAGAATTCTTTAAAGCAGGTAAGGTTCCCCGAAATGTCAATGAGGATACCTGGAAAAAGTTCAAACAAAATGTTCGGGCTTTTAATCGCAAAAAGAATGCTTTTTATAAGAACCAGAAGAAGGAGCAGTTTGAAAATCTGGAAAAGAAAATGGAGCTGGTTCACATTGCGGAGGCCAATAAAGACAGTGAAGATTTTGAGCTGACCACCGAACTCATGAAGCGCATACAAAGCCAGTGGAAGCAAATTGGCCATGTTCCAAAGAAAGACAGTGACAAAATATGGAAGCGATTTAAATCTGCCTGTAACCACTATTTCAGCCGGCTACATGCCCATAAAGACCAGGGCAGTAAAGGTGAAATAGCGGCATTTGATCGCAAAAAAAGCTTACTGGACGAGCTTCGGGCCGTGGAGTTCAGTGGGGATCGGGAAAAGGATCTACCTATTATTAAAAAGTTCATCGAGGACTGGAAAAACACCGGAAAAGTCTCGAGCAAGAGACGATTTATTGAAGGGAAATTCAATAAAGCCCTCGACCAGATTTTCAAAAAGCTTGACATGGACCGCAAACAGGCAGAAATGTTGAAGTATGAGAATAAGCTTCAGGAACTGGAAGAATCTGATGACAGCCGTCAGCTCAACAAGGAACATTTCTTTTTGACCAAAAAGATCGAGGAAACTGAGGCAGAAATCAGGCAGTTGGAAAACAACCTGCAGTTCTTTTCAAATGTCGAGGATGATAATCCCTTGGTCAGAGAAGTACTGGACAATATCCAGAAACAGAAAGACCAGCTTAACATCTGGAAGAAAAAGCTTGAAAAGGTAAATTCGCTGTACGAAGAAAATTAATCATGGCGGGGCTTTCCTGCAAAAAAGCCCCGCCCTATTACTGAAGACATCCTGCCGTAAAACAGGATGTCTTTTAATTTTTACAAGGTCTCACCCTTGGCCTCTTGCCATATCTTCTCCATTTCCTCCAGGGTCATTTCCTTGAGGTTCCGGTTTTGTTCTTTTGCACGAGCTTCCAAAAACTGAAACCTGCTGATAAACTTTTTATTGGTCCTTTCCAGGGCATTTTCCGGATTGATATTTAAGAAACGGGCATAATTGATCATGGAAAACAGGACATCGCCGAATTCTTGTTCCATTTCCTCCTGATTGGCCGCCTCTACCTCCTGTTGAAATTCACCCAGTTCTTCCTGGAGTTTTTCAAACACCTGACGGGGTTCCTCCCAGTCAAATCCCACTCCGGCCACCTTCTCCTGGATACGACTGGCCTTCACCAAAGCCGGAAGGGAAGCTGGCACCCCTTCCAGAACACTTTTCTTTCCTTCTTTGAGTTTGAGGTTTTCCCAGTTTCTTTTGACATCTTCCTCAGAATCCACCGTGACGTCCCCATAGATATGTGGATGGCGACTAATAAGTTTTTCACTGATTCCGTTGGCAACGTCCGCAATATCAAAATCTCCCGTCTCACTACCAATCTTGGAATAGAACACGATATGCAGCAGCAAATCTCCCAGTTCTTTTCGAACCTCCTCCAGGTCTCCCTCTAAAATAGCATCTCCAAGTTCATAAGTCTCTTCAATGGTGAGGTGCCTGAGACTTTTCATGGTCTGCTTTCGATCCCAGGGACATTTTTCCCTCAGATCATCCATTATATCCAAAAGGCGGTCAAATGCCTTGAGCTGGTCTTTTCTGGAGTTCATATGGTATTTTTAAAAGTTGTAAGTTAAGAAAAACGCAGGGCTTTCCGGAATAAAAAACCCCACAGGCATCAGCTCGCAGGGTTGTAATATTGTGTGTTTATAAGAATTATTCTTTGTCTTTCTCCTGATCGCTTTGGACTTCTTCTGGCTCGGAAGTCTCCGCGTCTTCATCGGAGGTGCCAGCTTCAATGGTAAACTCAGTCACTCCTGCCTTTATAAGTATATTATACCAGTGAATAATTTTCTTGATGTCATTGGGGTACACCCTGTCCTCATCGAAATCCGGCATCACCTCCCTGAAGTATTCAGCGAGTTTAGCTTTTGACTCTTTATGACTGATGGCCTCTTTCCCGTCTTCTTTTTCTTTGATCTTTTGGAATACTTCCTTTAAAGGAACTTCCTCCCCATAGGTGTAGATGGCAATCTCACTGAGCAGGCTCACATTATGCCTCATATTTACAGCCAGTTTATTTCCTCCTCCAATGGGCTGGGCAATAAACCCTCCCCGGGTCTGTGCCTTCAGTTCATATAATCCGGGTTTCCCGACGATCGACAGTACCTTGTTTAATTCCATATTTTTCTAATTAGGAAGGCGAAAATATTACCTCTGACTGGATATTCAAAAAGTATTAACGGGCTTTTTTAATTTGTGGAAACTGCATTCGGTAGTCCACTTTAACCTTGCCCTTGGCAATGTTGGTGAGTTTTCCTTTGATCAGGCGTTTCTTCAGACTGGAGAGTTTATCGGTAAACAGAATCCCTTCAATATGATCGTATTCGTGCTGGATGACCCGGGCGGCATGACCCGAATAGGTTTCGGTGTGCTTTTCGAAGTTCTCATCGTAGTACTCGATGGTCAGGGTTTCCTT
>JAJUIC010000074.1 GCA_029265595.1 Flavobacteriaceae bacterium | reverse complement strand
AATATTGTCGACTCCCTGCATATCAGTCAGTATTCCCACACCTCTGAAGTCCGAATGCACCCGGACCCCGTTTTTTAAGATCGGAATACCCCGAAATCCTCTTGATGACATGCTTTCTCTACGGTTTCCGTAGGTAGCAAAAGTATACACCCCAGGAACGTTCTTGGTAGCTTCAGAGATGGTGAGGTTTCCCTGCTGCTCAATCAATTTTTCTGAAATAATTGAAATACTCTGGATCTGGTTGTAAGGCTCAAGGGGAAGCCGTGTGAGCGCTTCAATCTTATCCGGATGTTCATAGCGGTTTCCAAACACCTCAATTTCGCTTAGAGCCTCATTGCTTTGAGTAAGGCGAATGAGCAATTCTTTGGAGGAATCGGTCGTGAGATGGACCGTTACCCGAGTCGATTCATAACCCATCGAACTTGCGATTATAGTGTAGTCTCCCTGAGGAAGGTTCAATTCGAACCGGCCGTCCATATCGGTTGCTGTCCCAATGCGGGAACCCTCAATATTGATATTCGTAAAGGGGATAGGGTTGTTGTCAGTATCGACCACTTTCCCCCGAAGGCTGATGTTCTGAGCCTGGCTCAGGTTCATGCATAGTAAACACGCGACAATCGCAAGATAGGTTTTCATAATGCTTATTTAGACTTAATTTAAACAAGGCAAATATAAAAGGGATGTCTCAATTGAGAAAGCTAATTCAGATTAAATTAAAATAAGAATGGCAGAAAAATGGGTGGGAAGCTGTGATTTGCTGAAAATGAATATTTTATGAAACAAAAAAACCGCCCTGAATCAGAGCGGTTTGGAACAAAAACAGTGAAAATTCTTATTTACAGAACTCGTCGTAAGCGTCAATGAGGTTGTCTGCGATCATTTCTGCAGGTCTTCCTTCAATATGGTGTCGCTCTAACATGTGTACTAATTCTCCGTCTTTAAACAGTGCCATAGAAGGAGAAGAAGGCGGGAACGGAACCATATAATCACGTGCATGATCGGTAGCTTCCCGATCCACACCTGCAAAAACAGTCACTAGGTGGTCGGGTTTCTTATCATGGTCCAGGGAAATCCTTACTGCAGGCCGAGCATTGGCAGCAGCACAACCACAAACCGAATTAACGACCACTAAGGTAGTTCCTTTCTGGGCAATTGCCTGATCTACTTCTTCAACAGTATGGAGTTCTTTGAAGCCTATTCTGGTCAAATCCTCCCGCATTGGTTTTACTAACTCTGGTGGATACATATTCTGATGCTATTTTTTTATAAAATCCTTTAATACACAAAGATACCAAATTAACCTTTAGGTATCCTAAAAATCGTGGGACCATCCCGTAAAGGAATTGCACTCTCCACCCAGGAATCACATCCCGCGTTCTTTCTGAATTTGTTCATATGCTTCCTGTACCTTTCTGAACTTTTCCTCCGCTCCTTTACGGTAGGCTTCATCCATGTGCTGTAACTTATCGGGGTGGTATTTTTTCGCCATGGTCCGGAAGGCTTTCTTGACCTCTGCATCGGTGGCAGATTTATCAATCTCCAGGATTTTATAGGCGTTGTCCGTAGATTTGAAGAACATGGCCTGGATGCTCTCGTAATCCCGGGTGCTAAGCCGCAGATATCCTGCAATTTCCTTGATTTTTAACCGTTCAGGTTCGGTGACCTTTCCATCTGCATTGGCTACGCTGAAGAGGAAGTGAATGATCTGAAGCCGTGCTTCGTACCGTGTTCTTGAGGCAAGAAAATCCGAAATGCGGGCAGCATCCAATTCCCGATTTTTGATTACCTCATTAAAAGTTCTGAATATCGCATTGGCTCTCTCCTTGCCATAGGCCTGAACGAAATACTGTCGCACATAATCCATTTCGGACTGGCTGGCCGTGCCATCGGCTTTGATAACAAGTGCTGCAAGAGAAATAAGGTGAAGTTCGAAATCACCCGGAGTGACCCGTCGCGTCTCTGTAAATGGGGTAAAAGGACTACGAGAAGAAGACATGGAATCTATCAGGCTACCGATGATAAATCCTATCAGGGCGCCACGCATTCCATAAAACATGAATCCCACTAAGGCTAAAAGCCATTTTGTCATCACAAGGGGGTTTTAGCCTGCAAATATACGATTTTCTGTTGGCAGGCTCCATATTGGGGCAATGTCGATTTCCTTCCATTTTGACGGAATTTTTAAAAAGAATACTTCAAACTGAGCCGGAAATTTCTACCTGCACTGGGAATGTGAAACGGTCTTAGTAAGGATAAATGATCCATATAATGCTGGTCCAGAAGATTCTCCACCATGAGGGCGGCTTCTAAATAATTTGATTTGTGCAACCGAAGGGATTTGCTGGCTCCAAGATGCACCAGGCCGTACCCCGGCGTCTCTTCCTCTGTCGGTGCAGGCCGGTGTTGTGAGGCGGTCAGATTCCATCGTCCCCAAAATCGAAGGGAATGGTCTTTAAGAGCTGTGTGTCTAAATTCGATTTTCAGGTTATCGGCTGGAATCATACTCAGAGGGGAATCCGTTTCTGTCTCCTGGGCCCGGACAAGACTTCCTCCAACCTGGCCCTTCCATCGGGGATGAAAATTCCAGTCGGCCTCCACTTCCAGTCCGGAGAATCGAACCTGACTTTGATAATAGGACCACACCTGTAATCCGTTGTCCGTAGTCTTCCCGGTGTTTTTAAAGTGGATGTAATCTTGCAGATCCATTACAAAGCCGGAAATGGCTCCCCTGAAGTCTGGGGTTTGATACTGATATTGTAAATCAAATTGGTAGGACTGCTCCCGACTGAACTTTACATTTCCCTTTTCGAACCGACTGGTACCGGGGTGTGGACCGTTGGAGAATAATTCAGCCAGATCCGGAGCCCTGAACCCGGTGGAAAAATTGGCTTTAACCTGATGCCGCTGCCCAAAAGTTCTGGTAGCTCCCAGGGAGCCTGAAAGCCCGCTGAAGTCTCTGGATAATTTTCGGTCTGATGGATCTTCTGGTAATAGGAAGTTGGCGTCTATAAACCAGGGCTTGTCAGCATAGGCAGTTAGGTTTCGGTAATCATATCGTAAAGCGCCTTCCAGAAAATAAGGTCCCGTTTCAAGATTAACCAGGTAAAATAAACCGGTCTCCAGCATCAAGGCATCGGGGATGAGAATATCTATGGCCTCCGGTCGGTTTGTTGTTTTCACGCGGCTTCCCTGAATTCCGAATTGGTGGGTCAAACTGGAGTGCCGGAGTTTTACCCGGGCGTTTATATAACTGTGTTCCTGATCGAGCCCGAGGTCCAGGGCATCAAAAGCCGTTTCAATTTCCTGTCGTTTATTTATATGGTGCGACAAATGCAGATAAGTATCTATTACCTCTCCCTGCGTTTTTTGATTATAAGAGAGCAAGTAATCCTGAACCTCCTGAAAAGGAAGCTGCCTGGTGTAGTCCCATGGCCGTGTTGCCAGGGAATGATCCTGCTCCATTTCCTGATCACTGATGATTCCGAGCTGCTGAGAATTATAGGTCAGGGAAAGTTTATTGGAGAATCCCTCTTTTTCTACTCCGGCATGTAGCCGGAGGGTACCTAACCTGAACCGGCTGTTTCCGATTGTTCTGCCACCTGCGCTACGGTAATCCGCGTGCTGTTCATAACCTAAATCTGTGGCAAGAAACCAGTGGCTGGAAAATTTTCCTCCCAGGGAAGCCGTAGTGCGAAATCCCCTGGTCACATTATTGTAACTGGTTGAAAACTGACCAGAGGGACGATCTGCCTTTAAATAACCTGTGGCATCCTGCGTGATTATAATTCCCCCGAGGGCTCCTGATCCATAGAGGACTGAAGCAGGACCTTTTATGATGTCCACCGATGCGATACCTATATCGTTCACCCCCAGACCGTGGTCCGCTCCCCACTGATGGTTTTCCAGTTTGTTGCCCTGATACAGGGTGACTATTCGTGAAAAACCCAGGCCTCTGATGATGGGTTTGACAATACCGGGACCCATTTCTGCCCCACTCAATCCAGGCTCCTGTCGAATGATTCCCATGATACCATTGGGATCGTTTTGGCTCTGAATTCCCTGAAGACGGATGGAAGAAAGATTATAGGGGGATTTACGGGACAATCCTGTTTGCTCGCTCTCCAAAAGAACAGCCTCCAGCTCTTCAATTTGAGCTTCTAACTCCACCCGGAGGTCGTTACGGCGATTTTCTTCAGAAACCTGGATCTCCACCGGGTGGAATCCTGGAGCAGAAATCAGTAAGGTTATGGTTCCCTGGGGTAAAGGCGCCAATTCAAAATTGCCGTCCGCATCCGAGGTAAATCCCGTCCTGCTTTCCTCAACCCAAATGTAGGCAAAAGGCAGCGGTTCGTCCGCACTACGTACGATGCCAGTGATAGATTCAAACTGGGCGAAGGAAACATTTGAGAAAAGTGCGATAAGGGTTGTGAGTAATAGGCGATTCATATTTTCATGTTTGTGTAAAATAAATTTAGGCAAAACTAAAAATTTGTTTTAGAACAAAAAAATGTAAATTTGCGCTGGATAAAATTTGAAGCATGACCTTATCAGAAGAAAATTATCTTAAGGCCATATACCATCTGGAGAAACAGTACAAAGAAGGTGTTCCCACCAATGCCATTGCAGAGGAAATGGAAACAAAAGCGTCCTCTGTGACCGATATGATTAAAAAGCTTTCGGGTAAGAAGGTATTGACACATAAGAAGTACCAGGGCGCACGATTAACTGAAAAAGGTCTTCTGCACGCCAAGGCCGTCATTCGGAAGCATCGATTGTGGGAGAGCTTTCTGGTTGAAAAACTCAACTTTAAATGGGATGAGGTCCATGAAGTGGCTGAACAGCTGGAACACATTAAATCTGAAAAACTCATCCGGGAATTGGATCGTTTTCTGGGCTATCCCAAAACAGATCCCCATGGAGATCCCATCCCCGATGAGGAGGGAAATATCCAGGTACAGGAAAAGGAATTGTTGTCCCAGCTAGAAGTGGGCGAGAGGGGAATTTGCGTGGGCGTGAGGGATTCCTCCGCGGCTTTCCTGCAGTACCTCGATAAATATGGAATTTCCCTGGGCAAGGAACTAGCCGTTCTTCATAAAGAAGCCTATGACGAGTCCATGGTTGTGGAACTAGACGGAAAAAAAATAACGATCTCTAATCAAGGTGCTAGTAACCTTTACCTGAAACAGAAATAATGGATAATATTATCGCTTTTTTTGAGAGCCTTGATCCAGTTCTGGCTGCTTTGCTTGCAACTCTTTTTACCTGGGCACTGACGGCCCTGGGAGCCTCCCTTGTATTTTTATTTAAAGGGATGAACAGAGCCTTCTTTGATGGGATGCTTGGATTCACAGGAGGAGTGATGGTTGCTGCAAGTTTCTGGAGTCTTCTAGCTCCGGCTATTGAAATGAGTCCTGGAGAAGGATTTGAAAAGGTCATGCCCTCAGCAATCGGATTTGGCCTGGGAGCCCTGTTTCTTTTTGGGGTCGACAAGGCTCTGCCGCACCTTCACGTGAACTACAATCGTCAGGATCAGGAAGGGCCAAAAACTTCCTGGCACAAATCCACTTTGCTCACCTTAGCTATTACCCTGCACAACATTCCCGAAGGTCTTGCCGTCGGGGTTTTGTTTGGCGCAGCTGCAGCTGGCCTGGATGGCGCAAGCATTGGCGGGGCCGTAGCACTAGCCATGGGAATCGGACTCCAAAACTTTCCCGAAGGTATTGCGGTCTCCATGCCTTTACGTCGGCAGGGGATGAGTCCGTTTAAAGCCTGGAATTATGGGCAGCTTTCCGCCATCGTGGAACCGGTGGCTGCTGTTTTGGGAGCCTTTGCAGTGGTGACCTTTCAACCCATGCTTCCCTATGCACTTGCTTTTGCAGCTGGTGCCATGATATTTGTGGTGGTGGAAGAAGTGATTCCCGAAACCCAGCTCGATAAATATGCTGATATAGCTACTCTTGGTTTTATTGGTGGCTTTATAGTAATGATGACTTTAGATGTGGCCCTGGGTTAATTTTCCAGGCGTGCCAAAATTAAATTCGAATCTTTTCGTTCCATAGCTGTAACATATTTTTTGACGGGTCGTCTTATACTAAAAGCCGCTTTTGTTTTGAAAAACTTTTCCTTCTTCTTTTTCCTCCTTCTAGGTGCTTCCCTGACTGCACAGGTAGATTCCGAGCCTTTGGAATATCATTTTGTGCTGGGTGTCGGGGATGAGTTGCTGTTGGGAGATCAGGTCATCCGGTTCAAGAGTGTTCTTTCTGATTCGCGGTGTCCTGAGTCTGTCCAGTGCATTTGGGAGGGGGAAGCAGAACTTCTTTTTGAATTTTTCGAGGATGGTAAAAAGCTCGGGGAAACCAGCTTCTCCACCCTGAATAACTTTCAGGGAGATCAACTCGCTCAGGTTTTTCCCGGCCAACCCTTTTACCTGAGCAACCTTTTTCTCTCTCCTTATCCACGTTATCCCGGCACCATCGCTACCGAGGATTACAAAGTGAAACTGCAGGTCAAACTATTCCCTTTTGCAGAGGAAGCAATGAAAGAACTCCTGCATTCATAAGTGTCTGAACTAATCTTTCTTTTGTAAGATAGAGATGTCGTGAAGTATTTCTTCGACGGCCTCCGGATCGGTGCCATCGTAAAACCCACGAATTCTCTTTTTCTTGTCTACCAGCACAAAATTCTCCGTGTGAATCATATCAAAGGGTCCACCGTCTCCGTTGGATTTTGCTGCCAAATAATGCTTCCGAGCCAAATCGTAAATGTGTTTTTTGTCTCCTGTGACTAAATTCCATTTGTCATCGTCGACTCCTTTATCCAAAGCGTATTGCTTTAAAGTCGGGACATCGTCATAATCGGGGATGACCGTATGAGAGAGCAGAAGGACCTCGGGATTGTCCTTAAGAGCTTCCTGAAGCTGGAGCATATGATCTGTCATGATAGGGCAGATATCTAAACAAGTGGTGAAGAAAAAATCAGCTATATAAATCTTATCTTCATAATCAGCGGGGGTGATGGTATCTCCATTCTGGTTTAAAAGCTCAAAATCCCCGATGGTGTGATATTTTCGTACTTCCACCACTGTGGAATCGACGAGTTCCGGGTCAATCATATTTGGTTGATAAATCGCCAGACGCTCCTCCGGCTGATGAAGATGGTAAATAGTGGTCATGATGATGATGGACAGCACCAACATCACACCTATAAAGAATTTGTACTTCCGTAAGAACTGCATGATGGAGTGTTTTATGCAAAATTAACCTTTATTGTAGAACCAGGTCTTTTTTCCTAGTTTTTTGAGATTTAGGGGATGATGGACCGGCCTTTAACTTTTTCAAGCAAATAGAAAAGAGTACTTTTGTCCGATTTAATTTTTTTCCGACTCCATGGACCCATTTTTTATAAAAGCTATCCAGTTACTGCTAAGTTTGTCTATCCTAATCGTTCTTCATGAATTAGGCCATTTTATTCCTGCAAAAATGTTTGGAGTAAAAGTGGAGAAGTTCTTCCTGTTCTTCGATGTCAAATTTGCACTGTTTAAGAAGAAAATAGGAGACACCGTATACGGAATAGGTTGGTTGCCCCTTGGAGGTTATGTGAAGATAGCAGGGATGATCGACGAGAGCATGGATACGGAGCAAATGGCTGAAGAACCTAAACCCTGGGAGTTTAGGTCGAAACCGGCCTGGCAGCGTTTAATAATTATGATAGGTGGGGTTACGGTGAATCTTCTACTGGGTTGTGCCATTTACGTAATGATCATGTTTGTCTACGGTACCTGGCATGTGACGCCCGCTGATATGCCTAATGGGTTTGCCGTTGCCGATGATTTTAAGGAGTATGGATTTCAGGATGGGGACCAGATACTTGCTGTTAATGGGGAGCCTTTAGATCATGTGTTGGATATCAATAAATACCTGATGCTAAGGGACGTGTCCGATGTTACCGTACAGCATCAAAATGGAGAGGAAGAACGGATTTCCGTCCCGGAAGACGTTGGAACCCGGATGTTCCAGAGTGGTATCTATATGCCTTTTGTTCCTATTGAAAGACCTATTATTGACTCTGTGCTTCCAGGAAGCCCAGCGGAACTGGCGGGCCTCAGAGCAGGAGATAGTATTGTTTCGATCAATAATACCGATATCGGTTATTGGCATCAGCTCACCAGTATGGTCGGCGAAAATAAGGATCAGGAGATGGAGCTGGTGGTGAAACGCGATGGACAATTTAAGGGAATACCGATGGATGAAATGGATCAGGAACAACAGGGAGAGCTTTACGAAAGCATTCTGATCAGACCGGGTGAAGATGGGAACCTGGGTATTTACAGCAGGAATTCCCTTAGTCCCAAAAAGCGGGAGTACTCCCTTGGAGAAAGTATCACTGCCGGGTTCAATTATGGATATTGGCAGCTTCGGGATTATGTATCTCAAATGAAATACGTGTTTACCAAGCAGGGGGCACGGCAGGTTGGTGGATTTGGAGCTATTGGCAGCATGTTCCCCGATCAGTGGAACTGGTTGCAGTTCTGGAACACCACAGCCTTTATTTCCATCATTCTTGCCTTTATGAATATCCTGCCCATACCCGCGCTGGATGGCGGCCACGTGATGTTCCTTCTTTATGAGATGGTCACGGGGAGGAAGCCAAATGACCGGTTCATGGAATACGCACAAATGGTGGGCTTTTTCATCTTGATTGCTCTGGTGCTCTACGCCAACGGTAATGATATTTATAGATGGTTGTTTGAGTGATTTTACTCAGGTTCAGAGGAGTCCAAGAAACTTCACAGGTAAGCCTTGTTTTTTTGTTCTAATGTTTAGAATAAAATAAAAATAAAGTTATATTTGCATCCGCAAAATTGCGAGAACATTCCTCCTTAGCTCAGTTGGTTAGAGCATCTGACTGTTAATCAGAGGGTCCTTGGTTCGAGCCCAAGAGGAGGAGCTGCTTAAAGAAGAGATCTGTGAACTCTTTAAAAAACACAGAAGAAATATTCCTCCTTAGCTCAGTTGGTTAGAGCATCTGACTGTTAATCAGAGGGTCCTTGGTTCGAGCCCAAGAGGAGGAGCTACCACAAAAGTCAGCAATTGCGCTGGCTTTTTTTGTTTCTTCTCAGCCCCAGTCCTCAGGCCTTTCTTCCACAACTGTTTTTCCTGTTTTCTCAAGTAGATCTGAGGCCGCGTTCAGTAAGGGGAATTTCACAAAAACCTGATTCAAGTCAACACCAGACTTCACACGAACCTGTAATTAATTATCATCCTATTTACTGGTTTTCCTTTCTAGCCTGTTGAAATAAAATCAGGACTTCTATCCTATTACTGATGTTCTTTTAAAATAGTCGTGTCTAACTTGTTAAAGTACAGGGCGATGAACGTCTAATCTTTCTGGTTATTACAGTTTTACAGATACAAATCATGGCTGCGGATTGCAGCCTGTAAAACTATAAACATTAGGTATGGCACAAGAACAAAAATTTTCAGTAGACTGGAAGCGCTTTCGGGCCATTTCACTAATGGATGTGTTACAACGGCTGGGGCATGTTCCGGTAAGAACAACAAGTAAGGAGGCCTGGTTTCTAAGTCCTCTCCGGTCCGAAACCAATGCTTCTTTTAAAGTCTCCTTGGTAAACTATCCCACCCACGGCAGAGCCGATGAGTTGGACTTTAAACCTGAATAGATATGTGCTATAGAGCAACACATCGTATTCGATTCTTCAACGTGGTTTACAACACGTCCAAGGGAAGCTATATTGAGCGATGCATTGACATCGGCATCCATATGGCTTCCACAGTTGTTGCACTT
>JAJUIC010000098.1 GCA_029265595.1 Flavobacteriaceae bacterium | reverse complement strand
GTTGCCGTTCCATCCGGGGAGTTGTCGTCCACCACCAATATGTGAAAATCACGCTGGAGTGAAAAAACATTTCTTATAAGGCGCGCAATATTCTCATTTTCATTATAAGTAGGGATTATGACAAGCCCATCTGCCATACATAGAAGTTTATGCAAATGTAACTATTTTTTGTCCGGTGCAATTTATTTTTTCAGCGCTGCTTTCTTGAAGTAGTTTTTACCTTTGTAGAAAAAACAGGAGTGGAAGCCATTGAGAGAACATTGCAGAATCAGGATTGGATCACACTGTTGATTCTTGGCACCCTCTTCCTTTTGGTTTTGGCCAAAGAGGGCTTCTACCAGCGCTTCACGGAATTCGCCATGCTGTTTGCCACCAATAAATACCTTCTGCTACGCAGCAAGGATACCGGCATCTTCCATCCTTTCAGCAGCATTCTCTTTGTCGTGAACATTTTGTCCGTTTCCTTGTTTGCCTATCTGTTCTATGATGTCTATACCGAAGGGAACATTACCCGGCCAGGGGTCACCTTTCTCAGAATCATGACCGCCTACACCAGTTTTATCCTGCTGAAGTTTGCCATAGAGAAAATTGCGGCCAACATCCTTGATTTTGAGCAGCGAATGGAGCAGTACCAGTTCTATAAACTGACATACCGGAATTTCTTGTCCCTGGGCCTGATTCCCCTGAACATTATTTTTTATTACGTCTTTGAGCCTTCTCTCAGTGTGCTCTACTTCCTAATCGTCCTGATCCTTGTGCTTAACTTTGTCAGCCTCGTCGGTATCTTTCGCAAAAATAGCCGCTACATTTTGAACAACGTGTTGTATTTTATTTTGTATCTTTGCGCTCTCGAAATTGGCCCTTATTTTATTTTGTATAAGCTCGTTACAACCTAATAAGGTAAAAAAGTTAATGTATATGAAAGTGAAAACAATTTTGGTTTCCCAACCAGAACCAAAGGTTGAAAATTCTCCTTATTTTGAACTAGAAGAGCGCCAGCGTGTAAAAATAGATTTCATTCCCTTCATTCATGTTGAAGGGGTTTCTTCTAAGGATGTACGCCAGCAGAAGATAGACCTCACAAAATATACAGCCATTATCCTGACCAGCCGAAATTCTGTAGATCACTTTTTCCGGATTGCGGAAGAGCTCAGATATAAGGTGCCGGATTCGCTTAAATATTTCTGTTTGAGTGAGGCTGTGGCCTACTACCTTCAAAAGTATGTGGTTTATCGAAAAAGGAAAATATATGTCGGAAAGCGGACCTTTGCCGAACTTTCCCCTTTGATCAAAAAGTATAAAACTGAAAAGTTCCTTTTACCTGCTTCTGATATGTTGAAGCCTGACATTCCCAAAACACTTAATAAATTAGGTGTTGATTGGAAACAAGGTATCTTCTACCGCACGGTGGTGAGCGATTTATCGCATCTTCGGGATGTTTTTTATGACATCCTGGTCTTCTTCAGTCCCAGTGGTATCAAATCCCTATTTGAAAATTTTCCTGATTTTGAACAAAATGATACCCGTATTGCCGTCTTTGGAAACACTACTGCAAAAGCTGCGAAGGATCACGGCCTGAGGGTCGATATCATGGCACCCACTGCAGAAAATCCATCCATGACCATGGCTTTGGAGAACTACATTAAAAAAGTGAATAAGAAGTAACTTCTTATTTCCGATCCCCTTAAAACCAGATAGGAAGCAACATTAGGTTACTGGAGCCTAAGGTTGCTTCCTACCAAAAATCCTGTTATACCTTATTATTTATTCCAGCGGACCACCCTGAAGGATCTCCTGACTGGCCATTTCTTCAAATTTCCTGAAGTTGGCTTTAAAGGAAGCAGATAGCTCTTTGGCTTTTTTATCATAAGCCTCCTTGTCCTTCCAGGTGTTACGGGAGTTGAGAATCTCTACTGGTACATTTTCACATTCTTTGGGAATGGATAACCCAAATACCGGATGCCGTTCATAGGGCACCTGATCCAGTTTGCCATCCAATGCTGCTGTGATCATCGCCCTGGTATATCGGAGTTTCATACGGGAACCCACCCCATACGGCCCACCGGTCCAACCGGTATTCACCAGCCATACATTGACGTTGTTTTCCTTCATCTTGCTGCTTAGCATCTCCGCGTAGCGAGTGGGGTGCAGCGGCATAAAAGGAGCACCGAAACAAGCTGAAAAATTCGGAAGCGGTTCATCAATACCGGCTTCTGTTCCAGCGACCTTGGCGGTATAACCACTGATAAAATGATAGGCGGCCTGTCCCGGACTCAGTTTGCTGATCGGAGGCAATACCCCAAAGGCATCGGCGGTAAGGAAAAATATATTTTTCGGGTTGGTTCCTATGGATCCCTCCTGGATGTTGTCAATATGGTAAATGGGATAACTCACCCTGGTGTTCTGGGTGATGGAAGTGTCCTCAAAATCCACCCGGCCGGTTTCATCCAGAATCACATTTTCCAAAATAGCACCGGGTTTAATGGCGTGGTAAATATCCGGTTCATTCTCCTGAGAGAGATTGATTACCTTGGCATAACACCCTCCCTCGAAATTGAACACCCGGTTTTCTTTGGTCCACCCATGCTCATCATCCCCGATAAGCTTTCGGCCGGGATCTGCTGAGAGGGTAGTCTTTCCTGTACCGGAAAGGCCGAAGAATATCGCAGTATCACCTTCTTCTCCAACGTTTGCGGAACAGTGCATGGGAAGCGTGTCCTTGTCCACCGGAAGAATAAAATTCAGGGCAGAAAAAATCCCTTTTTTAATTTCCCCGGTATAAGCAGAACCTCCAATCAGGGCGATTTTTCGTTTAAAATTCAAAATGGAAAAATTGTGTTGCCTGGTGCCATCTTCCTCAGGGTCAGCCTTAAAGCCAGGAGCATTGAGAATCAACCAATCCTCCTTAAAATCCTTTAGCTCCTCCGCACTGGGCCGCAGAAACATGTTATAGGCGAACATATTGGACCAGGGATACTCATTAATAGCCCGAATATTTAACCGGTACTGAGGATCCGCACAGGCATATACATCCCGAACGTAAATTTCCTTTCCCGATAAATACGCCACAACCTTGTCGTAAAGGGCGTCAAACTTATCAGGATCAAAAGGGATGTTGATATCCCCCCACCAGACCTCATCACGAGTGATTTCATCCTTTACGATGAATCGATCTTTGGGAGACCTTCCCGTAAATTCTCCTGTGTTGACCGCCAGGGCTCCGGAGCTTGCCTCCTTTCCCAGGCCTTTTTCAATCGTAAGCTGATGCAGTTCCTTAGGAGAAAGTTGATAATTTCCAGTTGCGTTTAAAATTCCATACTTCTCAAGCGCAATCGTTTTCGTAATTTGGTTGTTTGCCAACATAGATTATTTGAGTTGTGTGTTTATTGTGCAGGCAAATGTAGAAAATCTTCGAAATATACCTCCCTGGCCAGGGGTCTTTATTTCTTTTTTAACTTCAGGATTCCAACTAAAAGTAGGCTCCAACCGATAATCATCAGCGTTCCCCCCAGTGGAGTAATTAATCCAATGACTCGGAAATCAAATGAGGTCAATGTATTGGTAGCCAGTAAGTAAATCGATCCGGAAAAGAAAATAGTTCCCACAAACGCTAAGATAAAGCTCCACTTCCTTAAGGTTTCGTTAACACCCCTTAAAGAACCCATTAACATGAAAAAAAGGGCGTTATACATTTGATAACGTACTCCTGTTTCAAAAGTATTGATCGCGTCCTGCGAAAGTACGCGCTCCAGGCCATGAGCGGCAAAAGCACCCAAAATAATGGTGACTATTCCCAAAGCTGTTCCTGTGGCCAAAATTGTTTTATTCATTCCTCGGATTTTTGTAGCTCTTCCCAAATGTTTACATTCGTTTCAGCTAACTAAAGTACAAATCTAATCAACTTTCAACTCCTATGCGAAACATTCTTATTGTAGGTGCAGGTAAATCCACTGCAGTCCTCATAGAATACCTCCTGGAAAAGTCTCAATCTGAAAACCTCACCCTTACCATATGCGATCTCTCTCTGGAAACCGCTAAAAAATTAGCCTCAAATCATCCCCGGGCACGTGTTCTTGGTCTTGATGTCTTCAATGAAGAACAACGAGATGCCGCCCTGGCAACAGCTGATATTGTCATCTCCATGTTGCCTGCGCGCTACCACATCCAGCTGGCAAAGGCTTGTCTCCATTTCAATAAACACCTGGTTACGGCCTCCTATATTAGTGATGAAATGGCGGCCCTTGATGAACAAGTCAAAGCAAAAGGTTTGGTCTTTATGAACGAAATCGGTGTAGATCCCGGCATTGATCATATGAGTGCCATGAACGTGATAGACCGGATTCGGCATGCAGGTGGGAAGATGTTGTTATTTGAATCTTTCACCGGGGGTCTGGTAGCTCCCGAGAGTGACACCAACCTTTGGAACTATAAATTTACCTGGAATCCCCGAAATGTAGTGGTGGCCGGACAGGGCGGTGTTGCCAAGTTCATTCAGGAAGGCCGTTACAAATACATCCCTTATAACCGATTGTTCAGACGTACGGAGTTTATTAAAGTTCCCGAGTATGGGAAATTTGAGGTATACGCCAACCGGGACTCTCTGAAGTATAGAAAAATCTACCAGCTGGAAGATGCACTGACCATCTACCGCGGAACCATCCGCAGGGTCGGATTCAGCCGGGCATGGAACATGTTTGTTCAATTGGGAATGACCGACGATAGTTATAGAATGGAGAATTCTGCCAGTATGAGTTATCGGGATTTTGTAAATTCCTTCCTCCCCTATTCCCCGACCGATTCTGTAGAACTTAAAATGCGACACAACCTGAAAATTGATCAGGATGATATTATGTGGGAAAAACTCGAGGAATTGGATCTGTTCAATGCCGAGAAGAAAGTCGGCCTGGAAAATGCCACCCCTGCAGAAATCCTCCAGAAGATCCTGATGGACAAATGGACCCTGGCACCCGAGGATAAGGATATGATTGTGATGTATCACAAATTCGGCTATGAGATCAACGGCCAGAAAAAACAGATAGATGCCACCATGGTAAATATTGGGGCGGACCAGACTCATACGGCTATGGCACGAACCGTGGGACTACCGGTAGGTATCGCAGCCATAAAAATTCTTAATGGAGAAATCTCCACTCCGGGCGTACAATTACCCATCACCAAAGAAGTGTACGCGCCCATTTTGAAAGAACTGGAATCCCACGGAATTGAATTTCGGGAGGAAGAAAAAGAGTATTTAGGATACAATCCCTACGGCCAGGTTGGAGGTTAATTTCGAAGGGGGCAGCGTAAAAAGTTCAGGATGCGGGTAGAACTCAATCTGCCCGCGACTTACCAACAGAACTTTTGGATTCTTTTTGAACTAATCTAAATAAGAATTACATTTGCCTCGCAATGAACCTACTCTGTCAGTCAACCAACTTTGCAGCCTACCAGTGCGATCAGCGACGCTGTTTTTTTCTTACCCACGGGAGTAAGGAAATGCAGCTTAGTTGCTGCCAGTTTATTGCGCTGCGACAAAAGTTGAACAGTCTTGATTTGTCCGCTCATTTTGACGGCCGGAATCCTTCTGGGATAGAGATTCTTTCCGTGTGCAACCGGGCGCACCTTTTAGTTTTAGATACGCACCAGGTACTCGAACTCAAGAACCTTTTGCGGGCCAGCTTCGGATTTATGGAAATGAATTCGATGGTTTAAAAACGATCCGTATTTCAACGGACCCCATAAAACTAACTTCCATTGACTTAAGTTGATTAAGCGGATTTAGATTATTTCTAAATTTCTGTCCGACAATCGGCTGCCCTTCTTTTTTGTTTACCTTTACCAAAAGACTTGATTATGAAAGACCTAGTTAGACAAAAGATAAGCATCAATATTGATATAATGGACCTGCTCAATGAGCAGATCGCAATGGAAGCAGATGCCTCGGCTTCATACCTGGCCATGGCCTCATGGTGTGACCAACATGCTCTTACTCACAGTGCAGAGTTCTTCTATGACCAATCCGCAGAAGAGCGAGAGCATATGATGAAAATTTTCAGATTTGTCAATGACAATGGAGGAGCAGCCCTTTCACCACAAATAGGGAAAGTAGCCCACAACTATTCCTCCCTGCAGGAGGTGTTTGAACTGGCTCTTGACCAGGAAATAAAAGTGACCAAAAGCATCAACAACATTATCCAGCAGTGTCGGAAAAAGGCAGATTTCGGAACAGAGAATTTTCTACAGTGGTTCGTTCAGGAACAACTGGAGGAGGAGCAGAAAATGCGACGCGTCCTGGATCTCATTGAACTTATGGGAACAGACGGAATCGCACTGCGTCTGATTGATGAGAGGGTGAAGGAAGCTTAAATCCCAGCTTTAAAAATAAAACCAGTATCTCTGATAAAGGCCTCCGAGGAAACTATTTTTCCTACTGAAGGCGCTTGCGAGAAATGAAGATCCGGCAGCTGTAGCTGCCGGGCTTTTTTGGTGTAATAATTTTTTCTGGTGGGGTGTTCCGGAAAAACCAAATTATACACTTGCCCCAAAGCAGCCCGATCGATAACATGTTGAATGGCATCAATACAGTCTTTCTGGTGCACCAGGTTCACAGGCGCCTCGGGGTTGGTTATCTGATCTTTCCCTGCCAGATGATATACCGGGTGCCGGTCTTCTCCAATGAGTCCACCCAGTCTCAGAATCAAAGGTGTCGCAAATTGCTGATTCAGGACAAGGCTTTCCAATCTCAAAAGGAGTGCCTGCCTAGCATTGGGGTGTTCTGTTACATCACGCTCCTGAACATGGCTTAGATCTTCTGTGTCATCATATATCCCAATGGAACTGGTATATATAATCCGCTGGATAGAAGACTGCCCGACAATATCGAGAAATTTTCGCAATGCTTCCACCATCGAGCCCCCACGAGCATTGTATCCGGGAGGAACACTGATTACAAGCAGCTCGGACCCTTTTATGAACGCCTGAATCTTATCAGGTTCCAGGTTGTGCAAATTGATTACCTGTATATCTAAGCCAGAGGCCCGAAGTTTAACCGCTTTCTCTTCTGAGCTTACAGAGCCCCTCACAAAATGTCCTGCCTCTTGTAACCTCCTGGCCAATGGCCACCCGAGCCAACCACAACCTAAAATGGATATTCTCATCTGGCTTTCGTTTGGCCCAAAAGTAGGCATTCCGGTTCTGGAAGCAAACCGGGCAACAGCTCCGCCAGGAATATTTAGCTGTAACAAAAGGCGTTAAATGTAAGAATATGTTTATGTTTTCGACCGAAAACTTATCGACTTACCACGAGTGATTAGGAAATCACAAAAACATTCTCTATTTTTAGTTGTTCACCTTAAAATGTTTAGCTATGGGAATTAAAAGTTTTCAAGGAAGAAGGGC
>JAJUIC010000092.1 GCA_029265595.1 Flavobacteriaceae bacterium | reverse complement strand
GAGCTGGGGTACAACGTAAAAACGTTCTGCTACCAGGATTCTCCACGGCGTGCACACTCCATTGCCGCTCAGGGAGGAATTAACGCTGCTAAAAACTATCAGGGAGATGGCGACTCCAACTTCCGCCTCTTTTACGACACCATCAAGGGAGGGGATTACCGGGCCAGGGAAGCCAATGTATACCGTCTGGCAGAAGTATCTGGAAACATTATTGATCAGTGTGTCGCGCAAGGTGTTCCCTTCGCAAGAGAATATGGAGGCCTGCTGGATAATCGATCCTTTGGAGGAGTACTTGTTTCAAGAACCTTCTACGCCAAAGGTCAAACCGGGCAACAGCTCCTTTTAGGATGTTATTCGGCTATGAACCGACAAATCAATCGGGGAAAAATTAAAGCTTACAACCGGCATGAAATGCTGGACTTGGTGTTGGTTGACGGCAAGGCACGTGGTATTATTGCCCGGGACCTGGTAACGGGAGAAATCCAGCGACACAGTGCCCACGCTGTGGTGATCGCCTCCGGAGGCTATGGGAATATATTCTTCCTCTCCACTAATGCAATGGGAAGTAACGCAACCGCTGCCTGGAAGGTCCACAAAAAAGGAGCCTTTTTCGCAAACCCATGCTTTACCCAGATTCACCCTACCTGTATTCCTGTTTCAGGGGACCATCAGTCCAAATTGACATTGATGTCCGAATCCCTGCGAAACGACGGTCGTATTTGGGTACCAAAGTCTAAGGAAGATGCAGAAAAAGTAAGAAGAGGGGAATTAAAACCTACGGACATTCCCGAAGAAGACCGGGATTATTATCTGGAGCGACGTTATCCTGCTTTTGGAAACCTGGTTCCCAGGGATGTAGCTTCCAGAGCCGCTAAAGAACGTTGTGATGCAGGTTATGGTGTCAATAAGACCGGAGAGGCCGTTTTCCTTGATTTTAGTTCAGCATTTGAGCGCTACGGAAAGGAAGCTGCCGCCACCCAACACATTCAAAACCCTTCCAAGGAAGAGATTCTGAATCTGGGGAAACAAGCTGTAGAAGCCAAGTACGGGAACCTCTTCCAAATGTATGAGAAGATTGTGGATGAGAATCCATATGAAACTCCCATGATGATTTATCCTGCCGTCCATTATACGATGGGCGGGCTTTGGGTAGACTACAACCTGGAGACAACCATTCCGGGTTGTTTCGCAGCCGGAGAGGCCAACTTCTCCGACCACGGTGCCAACCGACTGGGTGCGTCGGCTCTGATGCAGGGGCTTGCTGATGGTTATTTCGTTCTTCCTTACACCATGGGGCATTACCTGGCCGACGATATCAGAACGGGACCCATTTCTACGGATTTACCTGAATTTGAAGCAGCGGAGAATCAAGTTAGAGAACAACTTCAGAAACTCATCAACAACAACGGAACAAGATCCGTCGACTCCTTCCACAAGCGCCTTGGAAAGATTATGTGGAATAAAGTAGGAATGTCCAGAAACGCCCAGGGCTTAACAGAAGCTCTGGATGAAATCCGTGCCCTGCGGCAGGAATTCTGGCAGGACGTCCGCGTACCGGGAGAAATGAATGAAATGAACCAGGAACTGGAAAAAGCAGCCCGCGTTGCTGATTTCCTGGAACTGGCAGAACTCTTTGCCAAGGACGCTCTTCACCGGGAAGAATCCTGTGGTGGACACTTCAGGGAAGAACACCAGACCGAGGATGGTGAAGCAAAAAGAGATGACGAAAACTTTATGTATGTAGCCGCTTGGGAGTATACCGGAGACCCACGGGAAGAGATCTTACATAAAGAAGATCTGGTATATGAAAATATCGAAGTAAAAACCAGGAGTTATAAATAGTAATGAACCGGCCTGAATGTCATCAGACGAGTTTCATTTCTAAATAAAGTAAGTATGGATTTAACACTTAAAATATGGCGTCAGAAAAACGCCACAGCTAAAGGAGCCATCCAGACCTATCCCATCAGCGGGATTGATCCTGATATGTCTTTCCTCGAGATGCTGGATGTTCTTAATGAAGAACTGATAGCTAAAGGGGAGGAACCGGTGGTATTCGACCACGATTGCCGGGAAGGTATCTGTGGTACCTGTAGCCTGCAAATTAACGGGGAACCACACGGCCCAGACCGTGGAGTGACCACCTGTCAATTGCACATGAGAATGTTTAAAGATGGGGACACCATTACAATTGAGCCTTTTCGCGCTAAAGCCTTTCCTATCATCAAAGACCTGGTGGTGGACCGCAGTTCCTTCGAACGAATTCAGCAGGCAGGAGGTTACATTTCAGTCAATACCTCGGGTAATACTCAGGATGCGAATTCCATTCCAGTTCCCAAAGACGATGCCGATGCGGCCTTCTTCTCCGCTTCCTGCATAGGATGCGGTGCCTGTGTTGCAGCTTGTAAAAACGCAAGCGCCATGTTATTCACTTCCGCAAAAGTCAGTCAGTTGGCTTTACTGCCCCAGGGGAAAGTAGAAGCTACCAGGCGGGTTCTTGCCATGGTGGAGCAGATGGATGCTGAAGGATTCGGAAATTGTACCAATACCGGAGCCTGTGAGATTGAATGTCCCAAAGGAATTTCTTTGGAGAATATCGCCCGCATGAACCGTGAATATTTAAAGGCGAGTGTGAAATAACGCGTCCTTTCTTCCAATATTTAAAAGCCTCAGCCTATTTAAACTGAGGCTTTTTTGTGGGTAGACAGAATTTTTCCGAACTTCATGCAAACGGATCTCTTATGGCGACACCCATTTCCTACTCTTCCAAACTACCTGGCGAGCAGGCCAGCATTTTTAGTGTGATGGCACAGAAAGCACGAAAGTATAAAGCGCTGGATGTTTCCCAGGGTTATCCCGACTTTGAAATGGATCCAGACTTACAAAATCTGGTTACCGGGGCCATGCAGCAAGGAAAAAACCAATATGCACCACTGGAAGGACTGGCTGCACTTAGAGAACAAATTTCACTGAAAATACAACTGCTCCACAAGAAGACGTACGACTACCTCTCCGAGGTGACGGTAACCAACGGAGCAACCCAGGCCTTATTCCTGGCTATTACCGCTTTTGTTCGACCCGGGGAAAAGGTTCTCATTCTTAAACCAGCCTATGATTCTTATGAACCTGCAGTAACTATAAGTGGCGGGATACCTGTTCCCATTCCTCTGAAAGACCCTGAATATGAGATTAACTGGGAAGCCCTTGAGGAAAATCTGGGCCCCGATACCAGAATGATCATCATAAATAACCCCCACAATCCTAGCGGGCGTGTTTGGAGCAGGGAGGAAATGAACAAATTGGCTGGCCTCCTTCAGGACACCCAAACCCTCCTGCTGAGCGACGAGGTATATGAGCACCTGGTATTCGACGGTAGAACACATATCAGCGTATCGGCAGTTTCACAGCTGGCAGAACGTGCCATCGTCTGCGCATCATTTGGAAAGATTTTCCATAACACCGGGTGGAAAATGGGATATTGCGTGGCTCCGCGGGAACTCATGAAGGAAATCCAGAAGATTCATCAAATCAACGTTTTCTGTGTTCACCACCCTACCCAAAGTGCCCTGGCCGAATATCTCAAGGAACCGCGGCATTACCTGGAGCTTTCCCACTTCTATCAGACAAAGCGGGACTATTTTTTGCGCCTAATTCGAAATAGCAGATTCCAGTGGACTCCAGCGCAGGGCACCTATTTCCAACTCCTGAGTTATCATTCTATTACAGACCAACCCGATGTGGAATATGCGGAGTGGCTGGTCAGGGAGCATAGGATCTCCACCATCCCCGTTTCTGTGTTTAACCACAACAGGAAAGACTGGAAGCAGCTACGGATTTGTTTTGCAAAAAAAGATGAAACCTTAGAACAAGCTGCCGAAGTAATTAATAAGTTATGAGAATTGCCCTTATCTGAGGAACTGAACCTTAATTTGTGTACCTTGCACAACGGACGCATCACGTATCCTACATCAAAAAAAACAATCAGCATTTTTAAGGCTCTTTCCAAGTTGATATCCTCAAAATTGTTTAATCTGAGGGTAGAAACCTCCACCCAACAAGGAGGTAGCAAGTATAACTAGAGCAAAAATTTATGAGTCAAGACGACAGTAATCCGTCTATAATAGGAATTTCAAGAATGGTGAAAATTACTTTTGGCCATAGAGATAAACTCGCTAAACTGCTTTCCAACACCCTATCCACTTTAAAAGATTACAAAGAGGAATTTGAACAACTTCTTCAGGAAAAAGACCATGAAGGCCTTGGGGTACTTATACATACCAGCACCATGACCCTTTATTATATCGAAGCAAGTAAGTTGGATCAGCTCATGAGAGAGTGCCGGGAACTTCTTATAAGGAATCCCGGGTCTGAAGAACTTCTGCATGCCACTACAGCCACCATAGCCGAGTTCAACTCAGTAATGGCTGCTGTGAATGATATTGATCCTGACCAGGCCTTACGAGAATATTCCTCAAGGAATTCATAAGCTGTTATGAAGAGGACTCAGGAGGCGATGTGGCGCTCCACTCGTTCAAGGAAATCCTCCACATCAAAAGGTTTTCTGATGAAATCCCGTGCATACTTGCATCCCACTTCTTCCACATGGGCCGACATCAGAACCACGGGAATTTCACCTGTAATCTTCTCCTGATGAAGTCTGACACATATATCCTGCCCATTGCCATCCGGAAGCATCACATCAAGCAGCACTAAATCGGGCTTTTCACTTGATATGGTCTTCTGAAAACTTTCAGCATTGGGGAATCCTTTTACCTGGTAATTCTGGCTCATCAACAAAAATGTGATGAGCTCTCTAATATCATGATCGTCTTCTACTACAAATATCTGCTTCATAGTCCGAAAGTACTCTATATAGCTAGTTTATAAACAAAACTTTTGTTAAAGTTCAAAACATTTTATTCCCTGGTTATCAACACCTTACGTCACTTTTGAACAATTGGTAAAACGATAGTAAACTCAGAGCCTTTCCCCGCATCGCTAATGAGGTTGATGCTCCCTTGATGTCGGTCAATTATTTGTTTGGTAAGATAGAGTCCCAGACCCAATCCACTGATCCCTTTTTGGTTCTCGGCCCTGTAAAATCGGCTAAAGAGCTTCTTTTGTTGTTCCCTGGTCATTCCAATTCCTTCATCCTTAATGGAAATCTCAGCCTCCACTCCATCAGTTACCTTCAGGCTCACATAAACCTTATCCGCCTTTGGGGAATATTTCACCGCATTGGACAATAAGTTATTAACAGCCTGTTCAATTCTTTGCCTGTCAGCATGTATCATAATCGGTTGATTGGGAACACTGCAAATTAATTTGTGTGTCTTACTGGTATAGGCAAAGGTTTCGGTCAGATCCTTGAGAAACGGACATAAATCAAAGTCTTCGGTATTGAAATTAAGCTTACCCGCTTCGATCCTCGACATATTTAGCAGGTCCTCCACCAGCGTATTGAGCTTACGAACCTGATAAAGGGATTTATTTAAAAAGAGTTCCGACATCTGATCTTTCTTCATCTTCCCCAGCATCTGCAGATAACCATTTATGGTGGTCAATGGCGTACGCAGTTCGTGACTGGCAAGAGCAATAAACTCGTCTTTTTTATCACTCAGAGCTTTTACCTGTTCAAACAGTTTGGAATTGTCTATAGAAATAGCTGCCTGGGCCGCAATGTTAGTAACCAGATCTTCCTGCTCCACATTAAAGCGTTTGGGTCTTGAATGTCCCAGCAGTAGGCCACCGATTACTGTACCTGATGCCGTGACCACTGGAACTGCTAATACGCTCCTTAGGCCAAGTTTTAAGGAAAGTAAACTAGAGAAGTCAGCATTAAAACGTTCATCCTCATTTACATCGCGGGTTCGGATTACCTGTGCAGCCTCCATAACAGGCTGAAAATTCTCGATAAATTCCGGTTCGAGGGAAGTTTTAAAGTGATCAGGCAGAATACCCGAGACCGCTGCAACATCATAGTCTTCTCGCTCCCCGGAAGTCACTTTATATACAAAAATTCCAACTTCAGCACCGGACAATTGGGTCGTAGCGGTAGTCACCTGTTGAACAACGGCCTGCACATCCATTTTTCGAGACATACTCTTGCCCAGCGCGTTAAGAATTTCGAGGTTCCTTGTATGTCGGGCGATTTCTTGTTTGGCTTTTACCTGGGCACTGATATCTCTGGCAATTTTGGAGGCTCCCACAATTCTTCCGGAGTTGTCCCGAATGGGAGATACGGTAAGTGAGATGTATAATTTTTTGCCCGATTTATGCACACGAACGGTTTCAAAATGATCCACCTTTCCACCCGACCGTACCTTTTTGAGGATATGATTCTCCTCATCGTAACGATCCTCAGGAATAAGAAGCGTTACCGGCTTTCCCACCGCTTCCGCTTCGGTATACCCGAATATCTGTTCAGCTCCTTTATTCCAGCTCAGAATAATCCCGTTCAGGTTCTTACTGATGATGGCATCGTCGGAAGATTCTACAATAGCAGAAAGGACGGCTTGTTTTTCTTCTCCCCTCAGACGCTCACTTATGTCCCGGGCCACTTTAGAGGCCCCAATAATTACACCTTTATTATCCTTGATTGGCGAGATGGCCAGGGAAATTGGAACTTCCTGACCGTTTTTATGCCTTCTTATGGTTTCGTAATGATGGACGGCTTTCCCTTCTTTGATTTTCTCCAGTAACATGACTTCATCAGCCCGGCGGTTCTCCGGAATAATCATCTTCATGGGTTTGCCCAGCATTTCCGCCTCAGTATATCCAAATATCTTTTCGGCGCCTTTGTTCCAGCTCAGGATAATTCCATCAAGATCCTTACTTACTACCGCATCATCCGAGGATTCAACAATGGCAGACAGCGTTTCCTGTTTCAGGTCTGTAGTGCGTTGTTCTGTAATATCTACCATGGTGTGGTGTGCTCCCTCTACCTTTCCCTGATCATCCAAAATAGGTTTAGAAAAGACAAGCAGATAAACAATGCCTCCGGTTGCGCCCTGAACTGCCATCCTAAAATTTTCAATTGCGACTCCTTCTGACAAACATCTGGCCATGGGACATTCTTCTACCGGCATGGGTGTTCCATCGGGATAGTACAACTTCCAGGACCGGAAAAGCATATCGGATCCAATATCCGGTTTCCTCCCAAATAGCCTTGCTGCTGCCTGATTAAAAAATCGCAGCCGGCCTTTGCCATCTGTTACGCAAAATGCAACAGGCGAATTTTCAAAAACTTCTTTAAGATCGAGCTTCATACCAGCATTATTTGTGGCAATAGAAGCCGCTTCTTCATTGTGCTCTTCAGAGGAGGGTACAATCGATTTCATCGTTAGCGTTTTATGTGAACATTACAACATGGCACATTTTTCCAATCGACGCAATATACAACCTACAGCCTGAACCCGGAAGGTACATAAACAGGCCAAAGCATTCTTCCCTCACAGCACACAATCCACTCTTTACCAATCCCTTAAGCCTTAATGGCATATAACTCTAAGATAACTAAATGAAATTCAGAGAGTTACGTGTTAGAAACTGTAGCTTTCTCCCTTCTTCCTCAATGACACAAAAAGAACAAATAATACCATATTCAACAAAACCCTTAGCTATTTTTAACGAAAGATTGTAAATCCTTTTCCACAATTCGCCTGTTAGGAATGGAGTACCTTTTCCCCACCTGAACAGACATGCTATTCGAATTGCAATGGAATTTTCTTCTTAACTTGCGAGCTTCAGATGCTTAAATAGTCTTAATTTTACCAGCCCTGTTCTATGGGCCTAACAGGCTTTAAGACCCTAAAGATCAGCAAAAAAAGCATCTG
>JAJUIC010000127.1 GCA_029265595.1 Flavobacteriaceae bacterium | reverse complement strand
ACCGACGGGGTGCTTCTTGGTGCCTGGACTAACTTAAATCACCATCCTGACAGTATTCTGGACATCGGCACCGGCACAGGTGTCATCGCCCTGATGATGGCCCAACGAAGCGCTGCGGAACTTATAGATGCCCTGGAAATTGATCCGGATGCCCATCTTCAGGCCGTGGAAAATTTCGAGAACTCCCCCTGGGGGGATCGACTCTTTTGTTATCACGCCAGTCTGCAGGAATTTCTTGGGGAAGCCGATAGGATACTTGAGGATGATACTGAACCCCCGCTGCAGTATGATTTGATAACCTGCAATCCCCCTTTTTATCCTGACAGCCATTCAAGCAGCAGCCTGCAACGGGACTGGGCACGGTCAAGAGCAGCATTACCTTTCGACCATCTTCTGGAAGGATTTTCAAAATTACTTACTGAACAAGGACAGGCAGCACTCATTCTCCCAAGAGAAGATGAAGACTCCTTTATACAACTGGCAGCACAATTTCAGCTATACCCCAACCGGATTACGCGTGTTAAAGGCACTCCCGGATCAGGAGAAATAAGATCCCTGATTCAACTGGGTTTCCAAAAGGTAAACCTGACTCCTGAAGTTTTGGTCATAGAGAAGGAAAGACATCAGTATACCGATCAATATATCCACCTGACCAAAGACTTTTACCTGAAGATGTAGTTTTACAATTTGCTTCTTGCCGGGGTTTCGTTAAATTTACCACTTATCATAAAAGACAAACCCATTATGAAACCAGATTTATTCCAGGCCCCGGATTATTATCAGATAGATGAACTCCTTTCTGAGGAACAAAAAATGGTACGTGATGCCACTCGGGATTGGGTGAAAAGAGATGTCTCCCCCATTATCGAGGACGCCGCTCAAAAGGCTGAGTTCCCCAAGCAACTTATTAAAGGATTAGCTGAATTGGGCGCTTTCGGTCCTTACATTCCTGAGGAGTATGGAGGTGCAGGCCTGGACCAGATTTCATATGGCCTCATCATGCAGGAAATCGAACGCGGGGACAGTGGGATTCGTTCTACTGCTTCGGTACAATCCTCTCTGGTGATGTATCCCATTATGCAGTACGGGACCGAGGAACAACGAAAGAAATACCTGCCCAAGTTAGCGACCGGTGAACTAATTGGTTGCTTTGGACTCACTGAACCAGACCACGGTTCCAATCCCGGAGGAATGACCTCAAATTACAAAGACATGGGGGACCACTTTTTACTCAATGGAGCCAAAATGTGGATATCCAATGCGCCTTTTGCCGATATTGCGGTGGTGTGGGCCAAGAATGAAGAAGGAAGGATTCATGGGTTAATTGTAGAGCGGGGAATGGAAGGCTTTTCTACTCCCGAGACGCATAACAAATGGTCCCTTCGGGCCAGTGCCACAGGAGAGCTCATTTTCGACAATGTAAAGGTTCCAAAAGAGAATTTACTTCCCAACAAAAGCGGACTTGGTGCTCCTTTGGGATGCCTCGATTCTGCCCGCTACGGTATCGCCTGGGGTGCCATAGGGGCGGCAATGGACTGTTATGATACCGCCCTGCGCTACGCCAAGGAGCGGGTGCAATTTGACAAACCTATAGCAGGCACTCAACTCCAGCAAAAGAAATTGGCGGAAATGATTACGGAAATCACCAAAGCCCAGCTCCTGGCCTGGCGGCTGGGAACCCTTAAAAATGAAAACAGAGCCACCACGGCCCAAATATCCATGGCCAAGCGCAACAATGTGGACATGGCCCTTAAAATAGCCAGAGAAGCCAGACAGATCCTGGGTGGTATGGGAATAACCGGAGAATATAGCATCATGCGACACATGATGAACCTGGAGAGTGTCATCACCTATGAAGGAACACATGACATCCACTTACTGATAACCGGCCAGGACATCACGGGAATCCCGGCCTTCAAGTAGAAAAATACCAGGATGGAAATCGAGTACCATTCACTACTCGCGAGAAACAACAAGTTTACTGGAGGTCAAAGCAAGGGCAGCGTTTACAGCGTTTGCCCTTTAAATATTTTTCACAACACTTGCTTTTGAGCCCCAGTCCCCTTTTTTCGGTTAAAATAGTGGCAACCTGAGGTTTCAGGTGCCCATCCTCCACAGTAACCCGCAACATCTGAGGAATGGAAACATCAGAATTATCCCTGATTGGATTGTCCAACAGGAGGTGGGGAGTTCCATCCGTTGACCGGAACATCCGAGGGGATATAAAGCGTATGGCTCCCCGGGCCTGTTTTTTAATCTCAGTCCCTTTTTTAGGATTTCGCTCTTTTGGAGGATTGTAGAAGACCATCACACTCACCATCATACCGCTTCTTCTTTCTTCTTAAACACCTGAATCTTTATGGTACCTTAGTCCTGGAAAGGCGCGAGTTCCACTCTTAGGCCTTCCAATTCCGGCTTTATGGGTATCTGACATCCCAGGCGGGAGTCATTCTCTACAAAAAAAGCCTGATCCAACATATCCTCTTCTTCAAAACTCATTTCCGGAAGCTGATCCTGATGGCTCTTGATGTAACACTGACAGGAGGCACACATAGCCATTCCGCCACAAATCCCCATGGTTCCCTCGGGTGCCAGCTGGTACGATCTCACCACTTCCATCAGGTTCATATTCATATCTGTTGGAGCATCCACCTGATGCGCTACTCCCTCGCGATCCACAATCGTAATCTTAATGTCTGCCATTGAGGTAGGAGGCCCTCCATAAGAGGGGGCCGTACTTTAATTAATACTCTTTACCACTTCTTTTTTAGCTTCCTTCTTACTGCCGTCAAATCCATTGACGCCCGCCACAGTGGTATATTTCATGACGTATTTCTTATCGGGGAATATTCGCTGATAGGCACTCTGGCACATCACAGCCGCTTCGTGAAATCCGCAAAGAATCAGTTTCAGTTTCCCTGGATAAGTATTGATGTCACCAATGGCATATACCCCCGGAATATTGGTTTGATAATCGTAGGAGTTGTCAACTTTAATGGCATTTTTTTCAATCTCAAGCCCCCAGCTACCCAGCGGACCTAACTTAGGAGAGAGTCCAAATAAAGGAATGAAATAATCCGTTTCTTTAACTATGGGTTCGCCGCCATTCTTAGAAGAAATCACAACGGCCTCCAAATGGTTCTGTCCTTCGAGCCCCGTAACCTCAGCTTCGGTTATGAGGTTAATCTTGCCCAGTTTCGATAGTTCTGAAACCTTTTCTACAGAATCCAAAGCTCCACGGAATTCATTTCTTCGGTGTACCAGTGAAACTTCACTGGCTACATCCGCTAAAAAGATCGCCCAGTCAAGCGCCGAGTCCCCTCCTCCGGCAATCACCACCTTCTTATCCCGGTAATCCTCTGGTTCCCGAATCATATAGGTAACCCCATGGTCTTCATATTGTGCAATATTGGCAATAGGGGGTTTGCGGGGCTCGAAGCTTCCAAGACCTCCAGCAATCACCACCACTTTGGCGTGGTGCTTCGTACCCTTATTCGTGGTCACGATAAAGGTCCCATCCTCCAGTTTATCCAGGGTTTCAGCACGCTCTCCCAGGGTAAATCCGGGTTCAAAGGGTCGTATCTGTTCCATCAACTTATCCACCAAATCCCCGGCAAGTATTTCCGGATAGGCAGGGATATCATAAATGGGCTTTTTCGGATAAATCTCAGAACATTGCCCACCCGGTTGAGGAAGGGCATCGATCAGGTGACACTTGAGCTTTAGTAATCCGGCTTCAAAAACGGCGAAAAGACCTGTGGGTCCTGCGCCGATTATTAACATATCTGTTTTAATCATTCTTTTTTTCATTGGTAAGAGGCCCTATAACACCATCACGTGGCCTCTAAAGATTATCCTTCGATATTGATAACCTCTTCAATCTGAGGAGCATATTTTTTAATGGTCATCTCAACTCCAGACCTCAGGGTCATTTGGTTCACGGTACAACTGACGCAAGCACCTAGTAACTGCACCCGTACCAAGCGATCATCCTCAATGGAAACCAGGGAGATATCTCCGCCATCGCTCACCAGGAAAGGACGAATCTCTTCCAGGGCTTTTTCAACATTGATTCTTATTTCTTCACTTGTAGTCATCATAGTCGAGTGTTTCATACTTAAGACCTCACTGCACTACAGCCAGCCATAGTCGTAATCTGAATGGCTTCGGTAGGAGGTAAGCTTTCATTTCTGCGTACCGTTTCCTGTACGACATTTTGCATAATTTTCACCAGCGATTCGGCCAGAGGCGTTCCGTCCTGCAAGGCCGCCGGCCGGCCAACATCTCCGGATTCCCGGATACTCTGAACCAGTGGGATTTCTCCCAGGAAAGGAACCTGCAGGTTCTCAGCAAGGGTTTTGGCCCCTTCTCGTCCGAAAATGTAATATTTGTTATCGGGCAATTCTTCCGGTGTGAAATAAGCCATATTCTCAATGATACCCAACACAGGAACATTAATGCTTTCCTGCTGGAACATCGCCACCCCCTTCTTAGCATCCGCAAGTGCCACTTTCTGAGGAGTACTCACTACTACCACCCCGGTCACGGGCAAGGACTGCATAATGGAAAGGTGGATATCTCCGGTTCCCGGAGGCAGATCTACTAATAGGAAATCCAGTTCTCCCCAGTGCGCATCAAAGATCATCTGATTCAGGGCTTTGGCAGCCATGGGTCCCCGCCATATAACAGCCTGATTGGGCCTGGTGAAGAATCCTATAGACAATATTTTAACTCCATAATTTTCAATGGGTTTCATCTTTGATTTCCCATCCACATTAACCGATAGCGGTCTCTCAGCCTCCACATCAAACATAATCGTTGCTGAAGGCCCATAAATGTCGGCATCCAAAAGCCCCACCTTAAAGCCCATTTTTGAAAGTGAAACTGCTAAATTAGCCGTAACGGTAGACTTTCCTACGCCTCCTTTCCCCGATGCCACAGCAATTATATTTTTAATTCCCGGAATGGGTTTTCCTTTTATTTCAGGAGCTTTTTCAGGAGCATTGACCTTCACGTTGACCTTTACCTTGGCCTTTTGGTAAACATGTTCGTGAATGGCCTTCATCACGTCCACCTCTGCACGCTTTCGAACGTGCAATGCAGGCGTGGATAGCATCAAATCCACCACCACCTCATCTCCGAAGGTCATGATGTTCTGGACGGCTCCACTTTCCACCATATTTTTCCCCTCGCCAGAGACAGAAATGGTTTCCAGTGCTTTGAGTATATCTTTTCGATTGAGTTTCATCGTATTGAAAGGCTTTTT
>JAJUIC010000209.1 GCA_029265595.1 Flavobacteriaceae bacterium | reverse complement strand
GTCTTCGGCTCAGGACTCTGCCTTTGAACTGGTCGGATTTCCAACGGAAATAATAGAGATAGAAAATCCCTGCGGCCAGGAAATACCGAACCACAATGGCAACAAAGAATATGACGACATACACGAGGTATATGGCAGGTGAGCTGGCAGTAAATTCCATAAGCAAAGACTGATTTTTAAAGTTACACAATCAGTTTTAGCGATGGAACTAATTAAGAATTAATTAAATAGGCTCTCCAAAGGGTTTGAAATATGGAGGATTTTGACTCCTCTGGCAGCCTATAGTTTTTAAAGCTAAGGCCCCGGAATTTTCAAGCTTTAATACGTTTTATTTCATTTTTGAAAAGCAATAATTTGAGTGAATGTCGAGATTCATTGTGATAATCGTTATCTTTCTCCTCTGGCTATATCAAGAACTATTACACACAATGATTATAGAAAAAATAAGGTTTTTTCTTTTTGGAACCCTCGCCCCCCTCCTTCTGATCACCGGTTCAATTTTAGGCCTTATCCTTTTTGATTTTGGTTCCTACATTGGTCCGAGAAACCCGGGTATTTCGGAAATTATCCACGCCATTGGAAGTACCCTGAGCACTGCGTTTTTGGAAGAATTCTTTTTCCGGGTAATTTTACTTTCGTTCCTGGTGCGGAACTTGAAAGTGAACTGGCATGCAGTGGCACTGGGCAGCCTTATTTTTGCCTTACTGCATGCAGGAAACTCGCATGTGACCCTAATTGCACTGCTCTCCCATTTTGTGGGTGGTCTGGTGTACTGCTACGCCTACCTCAAAACAAATAGTATCTGGTTGCCACTGGGTCTTCACTTTGGATGGAATTATGCTCAGATCATATGGGGAATGCCAGTGAGTGGAACATCTTACGCCGGATTCCACCAGATTCAACTTACTTCAAATCAGCTCATTTCAGGCGGTCTCTACGGCTATGAAGGCAGTATGCTTAGCATCATTACCCGGATTATCCTCCTGATGGCTACCTTCTGGTATCTGAAGGTTTCCATGGCTAAAAAACAAAAGGAGGTTTCTTCAGTTTCAAAAATTAACCTTGAAAAGGAAAGCGTGAACCGGTAAGGGGCACCGGCAAATAATATCTCGTGTCCTTCCTAGTCCAACATCCAGCTGTAGAACTTGCGGTTATCCCATCCCACAATGGCAATAGATCCCCATTTGGCAGCTTCTGTCGCGCAATTTATCAGTGATCCCCATTTGTGAGGGCCTTAAGTTTAGGCTCCTCATTCCGGGAAGAAGGTTGTTTAACAAAAGATTACCGCCCAAGAAAAACCCAACTTGAAGGCCTTTTGGCGTGGGGTGGGGTATCTTTATCTTCAGAATGCAGCCAGTCAACTATGGAAGAAAAATTCATGGGCCTGATCGATGAAGGGAACATTGACTTGTGGCAGGATATGAACCGGTTTTTTGAAATTGAGTTAAAGGAGTCCGAAGAACCCGGATACCTCAGTTCGATTGATGACAGGGAAGTCTTCATCTCGGTAGACATGGAAGACATCAACCCGCACTCCTTTACACATGAACTCTTACACTTGTTTCTCAAGACAAAAGAGGTCCTCATCGCCCGGGATTTAAAAGTTTATATAGATGAAGACCAGAACGTCATGGCTCTTTTCTCAGATTCTCT
>JAJUIC010000114.1 GCA_029265595.1 Flavobacteriaceae bacterium | reverse complement strand
GTGGATGGGATGGTATTACAGTATTTAAACCGCCTGTCGGATTTTTTATTTGTAGTGGCACGAAAATTGACACAGGACTTACAAGTCGAGGAAATACAATGGATACCCAAAAAACCATCAAATTAAAATCCCCCTTTCCTCAAACCCCTAAAATGCGAGGGATTCAAGAGTGAGTTCAACGTGTCGAAAACGTTCTTTAAATTAATGACAAATAATTGATTTTTTTCTTGACTATCTCGCGTAAAAAATTATTTTTGCAAAACAACAAAACTGTTTACCGATGTATTGGACATTAGAACTAGCATCCTATCTGAGTGATGCCCCTTGGCCAGCAACCAAAGACGAGTTGATCGATTATGCCATCCGTACCGGGGCACCTCTGGAGGTAGTTGAAAACCTTCAGGCAATTGAAGACGAAGGGGATTCCTATGATTCAATTGAAGAAATTTGGCCGGACTATCCAACCGACGAGGATTATCTCTGGAACGAGGATGAATATTAAGGCAAGCAACAACGAATACAAGAAAAAGTCTCATCACTGAGGCTTTTTTTTTGCGTACATTTGACATATAATAAAACAAAAAACTATGGGTTTTTTAGATTCAGTATTGAAGGTCTTTGTGGGCGATAAATCCAAAAAGGATGTCGGGGCCATCATGCCCATCGTCGACAAGATCAAGGCTTACGAAAAAGAATATGAAGCATTGAGCCTGGACGAGCTCCGGGAAAAAACCACTACATTTAAAAATAGAATTCAGGAAGCATTAAAAGATGTTAACCAACAAATAGATTCCCTCAAGGAAGAAGCTGATTCTACCGAAGATATCAATCGGAAAGAGGAAATCTATGCGGAGATTGACGGCCTTAATGACAAGGCTTATGAAATTTCAGAGGGGGTCCTCAATGAGATTTTACCGGAAGCTTTTGCTACCGTTAAAGAAACAGCCAAACGCTTTGTAAATAATTCGAGCCTGCGGGTGAAAGCCACTGCCTTTGACCGGGAACTCTCGGCTGAGAAAGATTATGTGGTTTTGGAGGAAGAAGACGCCGTATGGAGCAACTCCTGGGATGCCGCAGGAAAACCCATCACCTGGGACATGGTGCACTACGACGTGCAATTGGTCGGTGGTGTGGCGATGCATCAGGGCAAGATAGCGGAAATGCAGACGGGTGAGGGTAAGACCCTTGTGGCTACCCTACCCCTGTACCTGAACGCCTTAACCGGTAATGGTGTGCATCTGGTAACGGTGAATGACTATCTGGCAAAAAGGGATAGCGCCTGGATGGCTCCCTTATTTGAGTTTCATGGTCTGAGTGTGGACTGTATTGATTATCACCGGCCCAATTCCGCATCCAGACGAAAGGCCTATAACGCGGATATCACCTACGGAACAAATAATGAGTTCGGATTCGATTACCTGCGTGACAACATGGCGCACTCGCCAAACGATCTGGTCCAACGACCTCACAATTTTGCCATCGTGGATGAGGTGGATTCCGTACTCATTGATGATGCCCGGACTCCCCTTATCATTTCCGGACCGGTACCTAAGGGTGACGTTCAGGAATTCGAGCAACTCAAACCAGCCATTGCCAATCTGGTCAATATCCAGCGAAAAGAACTTACGGCTGTACTGGCGGAAGCTAAAAAACTCATTGCAGCAGGGGACACCAAAGAAGGCGGATTCCTTCTTCTGCGCGTATACCGCGGTTTACCTAAGAATAAGGCTCTGATCAAGTACCTCAGTGAAGAAGGAATCAGGCAGTTACTGCAGAAAACAGAGAATTTCTACATGCAGGACAACAACCGGGAGATGCCCAAGGTTGATGAAGGATTATATTTCGTTATAGAGGAGAAAACCAATCAAATTGATCTGACAGATAAAGGAATTGATTTTCTATCGGGTGAAGATGATCCAGACTTCTTTGTTATGCCGGAGATTGGAATGGAAATAGCCAAAATCGAAAAGCAAGGACTCTCCAAAGAGGAAGAAGCTGAGAAAAAAGAGGAGCTTTTCCGTGATTATAGTGTGAAGAGCGAACGCATCCATACATTGCGCCAGCTGTTGAAGGCTTATACTTTGTTTGAAAAGGATACCGAATATGTGGTCATGGATAACAAGGTAAAGATCGTGGATGAGCAGACCGGACGAATCATGGACGGGCGTCGTTATAGTGACGGCCTGCACCAGGCGATTGAAGCAAAGGAAAACGTGAAAATTGAGGATGCCACTCAAACCTTCGCTACCGTTACTTTGCAGAACTACTTCCGGATGTATCGCAAACTCTCAGGAATGACCGGTACGGCTGTCACGGAGGCTGGTGAGTTCTGGGAAATATACAAACTCGATGTGGTGGAGATCCCAACCAACCGTCCAATTGCGAGGCAGGATAAGGAAGACCTGGTTTATAAAACCAAGCGTGAAAAATACAACGCGGTGATTGAAGACGTTACAGAGCTTTCAAAATCCGGAAGACCTGTCCTGATCGGAACCACTTCAGTCGAAATCTCCGAATTGCTGAGCCGAATGCTGAAACTCAGAAACATTCCTCACAACGTTCTCAATGCGAAACTACATAAAAAGGAAGCGGATATCGTAGCAGAAGCAGGTAAACCCGGAGTGGTGACCATTGCCACCAACATGGCAGGTCGTGGTACCGATATTAAGCTCACGCCAGAGGTGAAACAAGCAGGTGGACTTGCCATTATTGGTACGGAGCGACATGATTCCAGAAGGGTAGACAGGCAGCTTAGAGGACGAAGTGGTCGTCAGGGAGATCCAGGAAGCTCTCAGTTCTATGTTTCCCTGGAAGATAACCTGATGCGATTGTTTGGTTCTGAAAAGATAGCTAAACTCATGGACCGCATGGGACTGGAAGAAGGCGAAGTGATTCAACACTCGATGATTTCCAAATCCATTGAACGGGCACAGAAAAAAGTTGAGGAAAACAACTTTGGAGTCCGTAAGCGACTGCTGGAGTATGATGATGTCATGAACGCGCAGCGGGAGGTAATTTACAAACGACGTCATCATGCGCTTTTTGGAGACAGGCTTCGAGTAGATATCGCCAATATGATATATGAAACTGCTGAAACGGTTTCAGAGACGAATAAAGTTGCTCAGGATTATAAGAACTTTGAGTTCGAATTAATCCGGTATTTCTCCATGAGCTCCCCTATCACTAAAGAAGAATTTGATAAATGGGATAGCTTGAAAATAGCGGGAGAGGTATACAAAGCAGCCTATGAGCACTATGTAGGAAAGATGCAGCGCAATGCAGAAGATGCATTTCCGGTTATCAAACAGGTGTACGAGGACAAAGGAAACAATTTCGAAAGAATCTCTGTACCCTTCACCGATGGCGTTAAAGTCCTGCAGGTAATCACAAACCTGGAAAGGGCTTACGAGACTGAAGGGACCCAGCTAATCAGAGATTTTGAAAAGAACATTACCCTGGCCATTATAGATGATGCCTGGAAGACTCACCTACGGAAAATGGATGAGCTCAAGCAAAGTGTTCAGCTAGCGGTGCACGAGCAGAAAGACCCCTTGCTTATTTACAAGTTTGAGGCCTTTGAACTGTTTAAGGCAATGCTGGATGAAGTTAACAAAGAGGTGATCTCCTTCCTTTTCAAAGGAGAACTACCCACTCCAAACCCCGAGAGTATTCGAGAGGCACGGCAACCACGGAAGAAAGAAAGGCTTGAAACCTCCAAAGAGGAGATTCCAAATATGGATGAACGCGCTTCACAGAGCAGGGCCGCAGGAAACACTCAACAACGCCGACCTCAGGTGACTGAAACCATTACAAGAGATCAGCCAAAAATTGGTCGCAACGACCGGGTGACCATTAAAAATGTGACGAGTGGGGAGAATAAAACCCTAAAATACAAGCAAGCCCTTCCTCTCATTGACAAGGGAGACTGGGTACTTGTGGATAGTGACTCGTAGTCCTGGTAGGATTCACAACAACAAAGAGGGATATTCCATCTATGGATGATCCCTCTTTTTCTTTATGGAGTTTACGACTCCTTCCTTTTTATGAACTACAGGCCGTCCAGAACCGTTTTACAGCTGAATATCAATCTGGCTGAACTGCGCACGAATATTCACACTCCCATGATTCCTACCCGATTTGTGTTGCGCCTTTAATATTTCCGTGTCATAAGTTTCGGTTCTGTTCACTTTCAATTTCTGAGGATAGGATATTGCACTTTGCGATCCGTGATACGCAAAATCCAGGGGTGCATCAGGCAGTTGTAAGTTCAAATCACTGTTGTTGAGATTCAGGTCCAGGAGATTGAAATCCTTAGACACTTTGTCAACCTGGATGGTACCGAAGGTGCCCGTCAGCAAAGCAGTATCTGATATCTCCCCTATTTTTAGATCACTCGAATTAGCACTGAGTCTCAGACTTTCGACGGTACCGATTTCACACATCGGGGTATAGGAAGTTTGCAATTCCCCATATTCCCAGATATCGATTGTCACAGGGGCATAAGAAGACCTTAAATGGGTATTTTTCCCACTCAGTTTGTTTGCCGTAAAAGGGGCGTAGGATATATCAGCTTTCAAGTCCTTAATATCTCCAGAGAGATTGACCTCTCCGTGCCGCGCCCGAATGACCAGACGTGCATCTTCAGGAATTCGGAGCTTGACCGTTCTCTTGGGTTTGGAACCAGTACGCTCCTGAGGTCCTCTGTTGAAAAAGAAATCCTGATGTTGCTGCATCCGACGCTGAAATTGTTCTGCCCACTGATCCATATTTCCTAGACGCTCCTCCATCATCGCTCTGTGCCGTCCCATTTTCTGCTGCATTTCTTCCCATTGCTGGCTCATCTGCGCTCGGCCCAAACTATCCTGGGGAATATTACTCCAGGTATGAACCTCAATCTTTACATCATCACCCAGCCGTTCCTTCACCTCCTCTTCCCACTGGGACAAATACTCATCGGCATTGCGGCTATAGGCGTCAAAATCAAATTTCATATCCCGCAGCCGTGCAAAGGCCTCTGGTTGCATAGGATGTTGCGAAATTTCATCAAAAAGCGAGTGGAACCTCTCAGGCATAACTGGAGGCCGAACATCCATATATGGGAATTCCAAGGCCGAATTGGATCCACCACGGGCCGTGGAACGGAGACTCACTTTGGAAGGAGATCCCTGAGTGTCCAACTGCCAGTTTTCTAGCAATTGAACCTTTTCTTGCTCCGTTAGTTCATTATCCTCCAAGTAGGCTTCGACTTCCACCTGATTTTTCTTCCAGGGTTCTACGATAATATTGGTATGTTGAACCTGGAGTTCCACCACTACTCCCGGCTCTGTTTGATAACTCCCTTTGAATTTTTCCTGTGCCTGGAGATTAAAAGCCCCCAGCACTGTCAATACAAACATTCCACATTTAAATCCTGACATCTTCATTTCGATCCTTCATTTTATGTTTATTATTCTCAATGCGCTTTTTGACCTGCAGTAATAATTCGAGCCGGAATTGTAAATTCCGCACCATGGCCTCAAGCGTCTGACTATTGGCTCCATATTGATATAGTTCCTCATTCAGCAGTTGATACTCCTGGTCAAGGCCTGCTAGTTGCTTCATAAAGGAATCCACAATCTCCCTGTTGCGATCATTGACATCTAAACTCGCTAGTTCAATATTCAGACTCGCCAGGTAAAAGTTTTCAATCTTTTTGAACTCCGGCGCTACCTCCTGCAGTTCAAACTCCTTTACGGGTACTCCCTCACCTTTTTCTATCTGGGAGGGGACATCCACCACCCCTGCACTCCCGTCAGAGAAAGGTTGATAGAGCAATCCAGCCACCCCTAGCAACACGGCAGCACTGGCGGCAGCCATCCAGTATCGGAAGCTACTGGATTTCTTTTTCTGGGGAAGTTTCTCCTCGAGTAATTGTGCAAACCGCTCCTGGTGACCATCGGCCAGAGAAGGCCGGTTCTGGTCTCTCTCGTTCTCAAATAATGCCCGCAGATCCTGTTTCATCTTTCTTTCTTTTTAATTCCTCCTGCAATTTCTTCTTTCCCCGATGCACCAGGGTCCTGGAGGCCACTGGGGTTATCTTCAAAATTTCTGCTATTTCAGAATGATCATATCCTTCCATTAGAAAAAGCATGAGTGGGTACTTGTACTTTTCGGGTAATGCTTCAATGCAACTCTTTACCATTTCAACATTAATCTCAGATTCCACCATCCAGTCTTCCTCCTCCTCTACTGTATTGAGTACCTGCTCGCTTAATGCCACT
>JAJUIC010000165.1 GCA_029265595.1 Flavobacteriaceae bacterium | reverse complement strand
GGAATTTTTTCGGGTCTCAGGATCGTGGTAAATGGTGGTGTCTCCGGAGTTCCCCCAGTCCCATCCCATCACGATGTCATACATCTTTTCCGTATCGATTCTGCCCATATCCAACGGGCTGCGAGGGCTCACGGGGGTATAGATCGGAACAAGCTTATAAGCCATTCCGTCTAACTGCAGGTAATCTTTCATCCACAGGTAATCATCGTCTCCGAAACTTCCTCCAGAAAAATAGATGGGACGTTCCCAATTGTTATTGGCGATAATGTCCAGCATCATCAGGCGGTTCTTGTATAGAATATCACCACTTAAATTGATATCGATAGAATCAACAATGAGATCGGCATCCTTCTGGGGAACAATTCCGTGCTCAAGGACGGCTTGTTTATCCACAGGTACCCGGATATTTTTGGTAGGAAAGGTATTGACCGTCTGACCACTTTGCAGCTGGGCCTGCGTCCTGGGATCATCACTGGCGATCCAATTCATCCAGCTCTTGATGTTCATGGTGTCCCGGGTCATTTCCTGATACCACACCGCGTCATTGGTCCCGTAGGTGTACTGATGGTGCTCCAACTGGCTTGGAATGGGATCACTTTCCCATGCCTTTCTTTTCATCTGGTCAATGTACCAGTCCGTGGCAAATAAACTGGTGTTGACCACCCGAACATCGGTTCGATACTTTTCGATCTGCTGGGCGTACCAAAGTGCAAAGGTGTCATTATCCCCAATGGTGAAAATGATGGCGTTGGGGTCCAGCGAGTCGAGGTACTTTTTAGCCATGGACAGGGCCGTATATCTGCCTGAGCGGTCGTGATCGTCCCAGTTTTCGGTGGCCAGTACGGTGGGAACGGCCAAAAGGCTCACAACAATGGCCAGAGGGGCCGCCAGTTTAGGCTTGAGATAATCTTTAACGATATCAAATAGGGCATAGGCTCCGAACCCAATCCAGATGGCAAATACATAGAAGGACCCCACCAGGGCGTAGTCCCGCTCCCGGGGTTCAAAGGGTCGCTCATTGAGATAGACCTTCAGGGCCAGTCCCGTAAAAAGGAAGAATACCATCAGCACCCAGAAGTTCTTTTTGTCTTTATTGAATTGAAACACGAGTCCCAAAAGTCCCAGAATCAGAGGTAGGAAGTAGTAGGTGTTGCGGGCCTTGTTGTTTTTTACATCGCTCGGTAGGTTCTCCTGGGGAAGCAGCCGGGCCTCATCGATGAATTTGATCCCGCTGAGCCAGTTGCCGTTCAGGTCGGTGTACTTGCCCTGAATGTCGTCCTGCCGGCCTACGAAGTTCCACATAAAGTAGCGCCAGTACATATACCCCATCTGGTATTCAAACATGTAGCCGATATTGGTTCCAAAGGAAGGTTTCTGGACATCCACAAACTGCCGGAACTGCCTCAGGAACTGGTCGTATTGCTGGCTGTCAATCTCACCGCGCTGGTAGGACTGCCGGAATTCACTGACTGCGGCAAGGAGCTGTTGCTCCCCCTGATACTCCGGTTTGAGGCTGAAGTCCAGAGGGCCGGTGAACAAATCGATGTAATTGGAGGCATGCTGCGTACTCCACATTCGTGGCAGGAAAGCCTTATGAGCGTCGTCACTGTTTTGCTTGGCATTTTTGTAATCGTTGACAATGACATACTTCCCCTGCTCCTCGTCTTTCTCATACTTGGGTTTATCGTCCAAATAGGGATTGTTGGGATCCAGGCCGCTGTAGATTTCCGTAAACTGTGGTCCATAGAAGAGCTTGGTTTCCGGATATTGTTCCCGATTGTAATAGGCCAGCAGCTCCCTGGCGTTATTCGGGTTGTTTTCGTTGATAACGGTATTGGCGTTGGCCCGAATGGGCAGCATGATCCAGCTGGAGAACCCTATAAAGATAAATAGAATACATAAAAGCAGGGTATTGAGCTGGTAGTAGTTTTTCCGACGGGTATACCGTAGCCCGAAATAAAACAGCCCCGTAAGTACCAAAGCGGCAATAACAGTACCTGAGTTAAAGGGCAGCCCCACGGTATTGATAAAAAACAATTCAGAGGCAGAGAAGAAGGTCAGGGTGTAGGGCAGCAGGAATTGAAAGATAAATAACAGAACGGCGACCACTACAATATTGGCTACGATAAAATTCAGGACCGTAACCTTCTTATAATGTTTGAAGAAATAAAGGAATCCAATGGCCGGAATGGTCAGCAACCCCATAAAGTGCACCCCGAAGGAGAGTCCCACAACCAAAGAAATCAGGATCAGCCAGCGGTTTCCACGGGGTTTGAACATATCCCTCTCCCATAGCAGTCCCAGGTAGAACAGGATCGACATCAGACAAATAGCCATGGCGTATACCTCTGCTTCCACAGCACTGAACCAGAAGCTGTCGGTAAAGGTAAAGGCCAGGGATCCCACGGCAGCACTCCCTAAAATAGCAACCTGAGTGCTAACGGGATTTTCCTGGGCCGGACCAGTGATTTTTTGGATCAGCAACACCAGAGACCAGAACATGAACAGGATCGTAAAGGCGCTGGAGAAAACAGACATCAGGTTCACCATCAAAGCAACCTGGCTGGCATCCGAGGCGAAGATGGAAAAGAAAGCACCCATCATCTGATAAAACGGGGCCCCTGGTGGGTGGCCCACTTCCAGGTTGGAAGAAGTGGAAATATACTCTCCCGCATCCCAGTAACTAGCGGTGGGTTCAACGGTGAGCCAGAAAGTAGCCAGTGCAATTAAGAAAACCAACCAGCCAAGAATCTTGTTCCACCGGGTAAAATTGAGATCTGTCATAGATAAGGCATTGTCAACAGGGGCGAATTTAAGAATATTTACAAGATTCGGGAGGGTATTGGTCTTAAAACGCATTTTTTATTGTTTTGAAAACTTCAGAATGCTGCTTAGGATATGCTTCACTTTCAGGCATATATAAAACGAGTTTGTTCCAATGCCCTTTGAGGAAGAAGAATGAGCACTTTTTTTCTCATTTTTATTTGTAGAAGATAAAGTTTGTTTTAAATTTGCATCCGCATTAAGGCACTGGCCCATGGTGTAACTGGCAACACGTCTGATTTTGGTTCAGAAGAGTCTAGGTTCGAGCCCTAGTGGGCCAACAAACCCTCAGCAAGTCTGGGGGTTTTTTTATTGGCGGATTTTCCTGAATTTGCCATATCTTATTCTCCTTGCTCCCCGGCCTATGCTATCCAAAACCGGTATTAGGTCATCTGAGATTTCACCTCATTTTGCTTTGCCTCCTCTCAAAAGGTGAACATGCCATCTTATCTTCTCTCTGGATTTCTAAAAATTCTTTTTTAGAACTGATTTTGGTCATATTAAATCGGAAGGCTAAAAGATAGTTTTGCAAGGTAATACTAATCGAATGTCGATGAATGTTTTGATATTAACCGATTTTTCTGCTGTCTCCATGAATGCAGCCCGGTACTCCCTGAATTTACTGAG
>JAJUIC010000093.1 GCA_029265595.1 Flavobacteriaceae bacterium | reverse complement strand
CCGATCCCCAGCTGAACCAGGCGCTGGAAGTAATGACAGAACTGGCAGGACTGACCATTGACAGCTGGACCCCTACCACCTCAGAGGTGATTCGGCTGAAACTGGAGCGGCCCGATGCCAATCAGACCAAGCTGGCCCGTCTGCTGAAGAAGTCCCAGAGTTCGATCAGTGACAGCCTCTCCAGAGGCGGATTCTCTCAGGTTATGAAATTCAACACTTATTATAAGAAAGCCCTGGAAACACTATGAGTACCCTACTACTTCAATTGCTACTGGCCCATATTCTGGGAGATTTTGTTTTCCAATCCGCTAAAATGGTCAGGGAAAAGCAGCAGTATGGGTTGCGGTCCAAATACCTATACCTGCATTTGCTGATCCATTTTTTGCTGTTATTGCTCTTGTTGCAGTTTGACGGCCGCTACTGGATCGGAATCGCCGTGATTGTCCTTTCCCATTGCCTGATAGATGTGCTGAAAGCTTCCCATGGAAACCGACTGTCCGGGGCAAAATCCTTTCTCCTGGATCAGGCCTGCCATCTGCTGGTACTTGTGGTAGTGGCTTATAGCTATTTTCCCGTACCGGTGGAGCTAGAGTTGCTTTATTCGGCTAAGGTTCTGTTATTGATTACGGCCCTTTTACTGGTAAGTGTAGTGGCAGCCATTTTAATGAAGCACCTGCTGGGTTCCTGGGAGGTGCCGGAGGACCACTCCGGAGATTCCATTCCGCGTGCTGGAACCTATATCGGCATTCTTGAGCGGCTGTTTGTTTTTTGTTTTCTGGTGCTCAATCAGTGGGCAGCCATCGGTCTTTTAATTGCCGCTAAATCCATTTTCAGATTCAGCGACTTGTCTCGGGCCAAGGACCGAAAACTCACGGAATATGTCCTGCTGGGAACCTTGCTGAGTTTCGGGATGGCCTTTTTAGTCGGTATCGGTTATACTTTTCTGGCTGGCCAGTTGTAGTCAGCTCCCGGCTTCCAATCAGACTTTGATACTGACTCCTTCTCCTTCTTTTTGATCGTTCTGATCAAAATAGAAGTCAATCCGGCCCAGGCGAACTCCTGCCCAGCCCACCTGATTGATCAGCACGTCTTTCCCATCTTTGTTGCTGACCACTACCGGTTTGGGAAGGAAGGTATGGGTATGCCCTCCAATGATAAGATCGATATCCCGGGTGGCACCGGCCAGCTTGATATCGCTGATTTTGTCTCCCCGGTACTCATATCCCAGGTGAGATAGGCAGATAACCAGATCACATTGCTCCTGGTCTCGCAGTACAGTGGCCATTTCTGTGGCCATCTCTACCGGATCCAGGTATTTGGTTTCTTTATATTGTTTTTTCCCTACCAGACCCTCCAGCTCAATGCCCAGACCAAAAACTCCGATACGGATGCCGTCCCGTACAAAGACCCGATAAGGTTCCGTCAGGCCATCCAGCATGGTGTTGGAGAAATCGTAATTGGCGCTTAGAATCCGGAAGTGGGCGTGGTGTAACTGGCCTGCCAGACCCTCAATCCCGTTGTCAAACTCATGATTGCCTATGGTGGCAGCATCATATCCCATCTTACTCATGAGTTTAAACTCCAGCTCCCCGCCATAGAAATTGAAATAGGGCGTTCCCTGGAACATATCTCCCGCATCTAAAAGCAGGGTATTGGGATTTTCCTGACGTATTCTTCGGATAAGCTCATAGCGCCGCGCAGCGCCTCCCTGTCCTGCATACTGCGCGTGATCCCGGGGAAAGGAATCAATATGACTGTGCACGTCATTGGTGTGCAGGATCGTAATTTTTTTCTTTCTTGGTGGTTCTGTAAAGGACAGCAATCCAAAACTTCCGACCGAGGCCATCACACCGGCTGCAGCCGAGTTTTTTATAAAATCACGTCTTTTCATTTTTTTCGGATAAAGCGATTGTCAGTGGAGGAGGTGATGGTCTCTTTCTTCTCAAAGTAATCGATGAGCAAATTCCGGATTTTATAATCCAGTACGGTTCGTTTTTCAGAAGCGGCAAAAAAGGTCATTCGGTCCCCGCCTTCATACAGGTAATCGTTGGTGGCAACATAATAAATCTGGCCTTCTTCAACAGGTCTGCCCCCCACCAGGACCTGCGAAGGCTGGTTCTGCTCATCCAGGATAATCTGCATTCCTGCCAGGGGATGTGCTACCTGCTCGCTGGCCAGATATTCGATCATCCCTCGCAGACCCGACGCGTCCAGATGCGCCACTACCACCTCGTTCTCGAAGGGCATTAGTTCAAAAGCCGTTCCCACTGTGATGTCGCCCTGACTGATACCGGCCCTGATTCCATCATGGTTGAGCAAGACGATATCAAGATCCTCGCCGGTGCGGTTTTTAAAAATAGGTCCGGCCATTTCCATGACGGCATCCGCCATCATATTCCCTAGAGGAGAATTCAACTCGCCCTGATGTTTATCAAGTGGTGCCGGAGCATGGGAAAGCGTGCGGTTCATTTCCCTGGAGATGCGCTCTCTGTAGGGAGCGATAAAAGTTTCGAGGCTGTCGTTACCGGCAATCGACTCATCTATTTCCAATTGCCGGCCCTCAATGGCCCTGAGCTGGTAGTGCGCAGGCTGACAGGAAAGAAGGAGGCCGGAAAAAAGGAGGCACAGGTAAAGGAATTGCTTCATAGTGGGAGCCCGTAAATGATTAGACTGCAAAAATAGTTAACTTTTCAGTTTCCACTCCCTGACTGGGAAATTCTTATACCAACACCCATGCTTTCAGCCGTTACGATTGTTAAAAAACAGGTGCTCACGCCACTTTTACAACAAAAGATTCAGATTGCCTTCACATACATTTGGATTAAAGGAAAAATACCTTATTTTTCTTGTTTTAAATGGGGGAACCCGAAAGGGGATTTTAATTATGCCAAGACATGTACTGTTTTATCTGTACCTGGTTTGTGGGCTCATCTTTGTACTGAGTTCACTCTTCAAGCTGGAGAAGATCCTGGTAACGGTCAATTTCTTGCTGATTCCGGTGTTGTTGCTGCTTTATAAAAAGAAAGCCAGGCGCCTGTTTATCCCTATTGTGGCCGCTCTTCTCCTTATGTACCTCAGGGATATACTGTTGTATCTGGGGTATCGGGAATACACCGGATACATCATGGTGGCACATACCCTTGCTCTTGCACTGTTGCTGTTTTGTGCCGTCACCACACTGGGAAAGGGACGCCTGGATCCGCTGGAGTATTTTTCCTTTATCATCATGTCGGCTTTTTTGGTCTTCGTGTTTATTTTCATGGCGGATATGGTACCCGATCTGCTTTCCCGCTACCAAACCCTGATGTATATTTACCTGTTGCTACTGGTGTTGTTTCTGGGGGTGAGCTTTACCGCATATATTTTAAAATCCCACTATGGGACCTTATGGCTGATGCTAAGTTCAGCGGCACTCTTGTTTTCGGAGGTGTCGCTTTTCTTTAAGTTGTTCATCCTGGAAGATTACAGTGTCAACCTCTTTTTTCCACTTTTCCATGTCTTTGCCTATTACTGCCTGATGGAACATGGGCGCAACAGGCGTGACCGCAGGTTGTTTTTATACCGATAGGCATGAAAGAAATCAGGGGATTGAGCACCTTTGGGAAGGCAGGAAATGAGATCTCAGACCAGGATTTTCTCTTCTTTAACAGAATATTAAAATTTTAGGGGGTGAAGTATTATTTTTTAGGTTTTGACGCCTTCAAAACTTTCCCGATTGGTGAGTAATTTCCAATTAAAGTTTACATTTGTCTATAGATGGTTTCCTAATTAAATAACTGCCAGGTTGAGCGAACGAAATATGGGAATGGTCCAGGAAAAAAAATTGAGCCGGAGACTCCGGCCCATAGAATCTGTTGCCTTTCTTTTGGATGAAGAAAGCCTGGAAACCCTTTCCCATTTGAGAAAGTTCGGGGAGGATATAGGTGTGGAGGCCCAGCATATGGAATTCCTGGTTTTCCTGTCCAAAAAGCGGGAACTGCCAGGCTTTGAAGGCCTGGTTCTCACGCCCTCTGGAATCAACTGGCTGGGGAAGTTCAAATCTGCAGAAATTCGCAATTTCCTCACGCGCTCTTTTGATATGCTGTTGTGCTATCAGCGCCAACCCAGCCGGGTGCTGGATAAACTGGTAGCCAGCGCCCAGTCCAGTCTGAAGGTGGGCAGGCTGGAAGGAAGTACCAGGGTTTATGATCTGGCCATAGCAGCTGACCACCAGGATATCACCATTTTTACAGAAGAAGTCAAAAAGTATTTGAAAATCCTAAACCGTTTGGATTAATGGAAAGTTTTATTGGAACCGGCGTGGCCCTGGTAACACCTTTTACCCGGGACGCCGCTGTTGACGTGTCTGCCCTGCGCAGCATTGTTCGCAATCAGATTGAAAATGGAATTGATTATTTGGTGGTTCTAGGAACCACCGCAGAGAGTGCTACCCTTACAAAACAAGAAAAACAGCTTGTGATCGATACGGTGGTGTCAGAGAACAAGAACCGCCTGCCTCTGGTCTTGGGCATCGGAGGTAATAATACCCTGGGAATCGCGGGGGAAATACAACAGGCCAATCTTGAAGCTTTTCAGGCCATTCTTTCGGTTTCTCCATATTATAATAAACCCACTCAGGAGGGAATTTACCAGCATTACAAAAAGCTTTCTGAAGTGTCGCCACTCCCCATTATTGTTTATAACGTACCGGGTAGAACGGCCTCCAATATTCAGCCTCAAACCATCGTACGGCTGGCCAGGGATTTTAAAAACATCATTGGAATTAAGGAAGCTGCGGGAGATCTGCAGCAGGCCATGAAGATGAAAGCCCTGCTCCCCCAGGATTTTCTGCTAATTTCTGGCGATGACATGATCACCCTGCCGATGGTTCTGGCCGGAGGTCATGGTGTCATATCCGTTATTGCACAGGGGTTCCCCGAGCAGTTCTCCAAAATGGTCCGACTGGGTCTGGACCGGAAAGTGGATGAGGCCTATGCCCTTCATTATAGAATAGCTCCTTCCATTGATATGATTTATGAGGAAGGAAACCCGGCAGGAATCAAGGCCCTGTTGCAAAAGAAAGGATTGTGCCAGGATACCGTTCGGCTGCCACTGGTAAAGGCCTCCGAGGACCTGACCCGGCGCATTGCCGCCTTTGTGGAAGGTATGGAACAGGAAGTTGCGATTAACCGTTCCTAAAGGCTGAAAAGGTTTGGCTGTCTCAACTTAAATTTTTATAATCAGGCAGAAAAAGGTATTTTTGCCAGATGTTTTTGAAACCGATGAATAGACTATTACTGATATTAGGGGTTCTGGTTCTGACTACCTCCTGTAGTGAATACCAAAAGGTGCTCAAAGGAGAAGATGTAGGAAAGAAATACGCCACGGCAGAGCAGCTGTACAATGAAGCGGAAACCGGGGAAGGCAACTCCAAGCGCAAGTACCGAAAAGCGCTTCGGCTGTTTGAACAAATCGTTCCGGAGTACCGCGGCCGTCCGCAGGCTCAGAAACTGATGTTTCTTTATGCCAACACCTATTACCAGTTGGGAGACTATTTTCTATCGGGTTACCAGTTTGAACGCTTTGCGGAATCCTATCCTGAGAGTGAACGACTGGAAGAGGCGGCTTATAAGGGAGCGAAGAGTTATTACTTCCTTTCTCCCCGCTACAGTCTGGATCAGACAGAAACCCAGCAGGCCCTGGATAAAATGCAGGCTTTTCTCAACCGCTTCCCTCAGACCGAGCACCTGCAGGAAGCCAATGAGATTGTGACCGAACTTCGGGTAAAACTCGAGCGCAAGGACTATGAAATTGCCAAGCAATACCACCATACGGAGGATTATAATGCAGCCATGACCTCTTTCAATAACTTTCTGCTGGATCATCCGGGATCGCCCTTTAGAGAGCAAGCCTATTACTATCGTTTTGATTCTGCCTATATCTATGCAGTGAACAGTTACCTGCATGTTATGGGAGAGCGGCTGGCAACGGCCAAGAGTTACTACCGGGATTATGTGCGGTATTTTCCGGAAGGTCAGTTTATAGACCAGGCCAATCAAGCCCTGGCAGAAATAGAGGAATGGGAGAATCGTCTGTCCCAGCGCGAGGAGTTGGCAGATACCCAGAATTAGAAGAATAACCGAATTATAAGAAGTTTATACGATGGATTTAAAGAAGTTGAATGCACCGGTTAATACCGTAACCCTTGACAAGAATGCGATTGATGCTCCTACCGGGAACATCTATGAGGCTATTTCCATTATTTCAAAACGCGCGACTCAGATCAATACCGAGATCAAAAAAGAACTGCTGGAGAAATTGGATGAATTCGCGACCTACAGCGATAGCCTTGATGAAGTTTTTGAAAACAAAGAGCAAATTGAGGTGTCGAAATTTTACGAGCGACTGCCCAAGCCACATGCACTAGCTGTTCAGGAGTGGATGGAGGATAAAATTTACTACAGACATACCAAGAACGAGGAGTAAAATAACAAGCCATGAAAACCTCCGGCGACCATACCCGGGTGCGGAAAAAGGCCCTGTTTAAAGGCAAAAACATTTTGCTGGGAGTCACTGGAGGCATTGCTGCCTATAAGATCACCTACCTGGTTCGCCTTCTTGTTCAGGATGGAGCCGATGTGAAGGTGATCATGACTCCGGCAGCCAGGGACTTTGTCACTCCCCTGAGCCTGGCCACCCTTTCCCGAAATGAGGTAATCACTTCCTTTGTGAAAGGGGAAGAGCAAGGGTACGCCTGGAACAACCACGTGGATCTGGGCCGTTGGGCGGATGTGATGATTGTTGCCCCGGCAACGGCCAATACGCTTTCCAAGATGGCCCATGGTACGGCAGATAACTTTCTGCTGGCCACGTACCTTTCCACCGAGTGTCCTGTTTATGTGGCTCCCGCTATGGATCTGGATATGTACCAGCATCCGTCTACCCTTGAGAATCTGGAGAAATTAAAATCCCATGGGGTAGAGGTGATTCCCGCTGAATCGGGAGAACTCGCCAGTGGACTGCACGGGGCGGGACGCCTGCCGGAACCAGAGGCAATTTTTGAATTCGTCGAAACTTCTCAGCGCCGGAGTTTGCCGCTTTACGGTAGAAAAATAATGATTACCGCCGGTCCGACTCACGAGCCCATCGACCCGGTGCGCTATATTGGTAACCGCTCCAGTGGAAAAATGGGATATGAGCTGGCCGATGCGGCGCGAAGAATGGGGGCGGAAGTGACGCTGATTTCCGGGCCGACCAGCCTGGAAAACCCGCATCCGGACATCCGCCTGATACGCGTGGAATCCGCCAGTGAGATGTTGAAAGCCAGTCTTGAGGCTTACCCCTGGGTGGATGTTGTCATTGCAGCGGCCGCAGTAGCCGATTACCGGCCCAGGACTCAGGCCAACCAGAAAATAAAGAAAACCCAGGCCAGTCTGGTCATCGAACTCGAACCCAACCCTGACATTCTTGCCACCCTGGGCCAAAAGAAGGCACATCAGAAACTGGTGGGCTTTGCTCTGGAGACTGAAAATGAGCTGGAGAATGCGAAGGGAAAATTACAGCGGAAGAACCTTGATTTTATTGTGCTGAATTCGCTGAATGATAAGGGTGCCGGATTTCAGGGAGAAACCAACAAGGTGAGTCTGGTATTTACCGATGGCCGGGTGGTAGAATCAGAGTTGAAATCTAAATCAGAGGTGGCCAGGGATATTTTG
>JAJUIC010000199.1 GCA_029265595.1 Flavobacteriaceae bacterium | reverse complement strand
TTTTTCCGCTCAAAGGAATTTCCCAGCATATAGGTCTTGCGCCGTATAAATGCGGTGTAGGCTTCCAAAGTGGTAATGGATTCCTGTTCGGCAACCGAAATAGGATTTCCGATTCTCACTTTTATTTTTCTTCGCTTCTGCGTCAGCATTTCACTGGGAAGCTTGGCGGTTCGCAACACATCACTGATCGACGCCAGCCGGTAAAAAAAGGTGCTGTTGCGCGCATGAAAATAAACCGGGACCACCGGAACACCGGCCTTTTTCATTAGTTTCATGGCCGGTTCCTCCCACGGCCGATCCACGATCCGCTTTGAATCTTTGGCAGTGGAAACTTCGCCTGCCGGAAACAAGCCCAGGGGATGGCCCTGTTTTAAATGAGAGAGAGCTGCTTTAAACCCACCGATACTTGATTGGGCATCCTGATGCGATTCAAAGGGATTTACGGGAAGAATATAGGGGTGCAGGGGTTCAATGCGTTGCAATAGAAAATTGGCGATAATCTTGAAATCCTTTCGCTGAGCCAGAAGCAGCTGCAAGAGGATCATACCATCTATACCACCCAGGGGATGGTTCGAGACGGTTATGAACGCTCCGGATTTAGGAATGCGCTTTAGATCTTCCTGAGAAATTTCAAAATCAATTTCAAACCGCTCCAGCAGGGAGGCGATAAACTCCTCTGCTGGTAGATCCTTTCTTTTGTCGTATTCCCTGTTGATAACTGATAATCGGGTGGTCCTAAGCGCTACCCAACCTATAGCAGTACCCAAAAATCCCAGTTTTTCAAGTTCCAGTACTTTAGCTACCTCTTTTGCACTGACTATTCCCATATTTCAAGTTTATGGATGAGAGGGTTTAGGCAGGGTTACTAATTGGACCGTCGCCCGCGTTTCCTGTTTGAGGAGTACTTCACTATCCCGCTCGATTTGTTCTACGGCCTGGGCATCGAAATGCCGAATCGTATATAAGGAGACTCCCGTGATGTATTGTACCTTGAACCGTGCCTTTAAATGATTAATTAGTTTATCTAAGGTATGGAATTTATTTTCCACACAGACCGAAAAACTAATGGCTGAATTCTGAATCAGATCCACCTTCATCTGATATTTGTGCAACAGGGCGAAAATTTCAGAAATGTTTTCTTCCACAATAAAGGAAAAGTCCAGTGAGGAAAGCGAAATCAGGACCTCATTTTTTTTCACGATAAAACAGGGGACTTCCGGTATGATGGGTTGGCCTTTGCTCACCGCAGTCCCTTTCTGATCAGGGTGAATAAAGGAGCGCACGTACAGGGGAATACTTTTGCGCTGTAGTGGCTGCAGGGTCTTGGGGTGGATCACGCTGGCTCCGTAAAAAGCCAGTTCAATGGCTTCTTCATAAGAAATCTGGTGAAGCAGTTCATGCCGGTCAAACACCCGGGGATCCGCATTGAGTATGCCTGGAACATCTTTCCAGATGGTCACACTCTCTGCCTCGAGACAGTAGGCAAAGATTCCGGCCGAATAATCACTACCCTCTCTGCCAAGTGTGGTGGAGAAGTTGTTGCTGTCTGATCCGATGAACCCCTGGGTCACATACAAATCATCCAGGACAACAGCCTCGAGTATTTTTTCGCAGGTCTCTTCCCATTGAACCTCCGCATCGCGGTAGGTGTTGTCTGTTTTGATCAGACCTCTGGCATCAAGCCATTTATTTTGCAATCCCTGCTCCTGAAGATACTGGCTCACAATGATACTTGAGAACAATTCTCCGAACCCTATTACCTGATCGTACACAAAGTCGTACTGAAGGGATTTGTTGTGCTCCAGGAAGTTTTCGAGTTTCTCGAACAGGGCGGATAATTTATCCGAAACCGGACCATCAGGCTGAGTAAATAAATTCATCACCAGACCCTGATGAAAGGCCTTTACCACCCTCAGGCTGCTTTTGTAATGGGAGGGACCTTCCTCTTTCAGGACCGATGAAAGCTTCTTGTTCTGCTGAACCGCCTCAGAAACTGAATGAAGATTCTCTGACAGAGATGGCTTTTCCAATAGCTCTAAGGTCTGGGGAGAGGCGGATTCTATATATTCCTTCCACACTGCCGGGCGATTGAGAACCGGCTGTTGGAGATCCCGGTTCTTGTAATAGAGGTAGTCGGCTATGACCAGTTCCAGTGCATTGGTAGTTTTGCCCATGGCGGAAACTACCACGAGTTTTGGACCCCCCGGGTGATTTTGTAACACGTTGTATAGGTTCTTCACTGCCGCAGCATCTTTGACGGATGCGCCTCCGAATTTGAAAACTTTCATCTTGATAG
>JAJUIC010000056.1 GCA_029265595.1 Flavobacteriaceae bacterium | reverse complement strand
TGACCGTTCCGGTGATTGTTTGTTGTTCTTGTGCAATCGAAAGCTGCACAACCAACGCCAATAACAGCGTTAGAAATCCACTTAGATTTGGTTTCATTTTGTAAGAATTATTTGAATTAGCCGGGATAAAAGTAGGTGTTACAATTTAATTTACAAACCCTTTCTTTAATATTACCATAACCCAAAATGAATTTTTGTATTTTTTTAAGATAATTTTAACTATAAAAAGGCACTTAAGAAATAACGATGAATTTCCCTACAGCCCTTGCTGTCACTAGGGTTTTCGTAGGAAAATTGATCTTTCTGGCCTAGTTCTCCTTTTCAAGTATTAGGGGTCACCGATCCTTAAATTAAAACTTCTTAAAAAGGAAGTTAGCCAGTGGGTTTAAGAGAAAGATGGGCTTATTTTGTAATTTTACCCCTATGAATAAACCATTAGCAGAACGCTTACGTCCGCAGGCTCTCGAAGATTATTTGAGTCAGGCGCATCTGGTAGGGGAAAATGGTCCTCTTCGAAAACAGATTGAACAAGGCATTATTCCAAGTCTGATTTTGTGGGGACCACCCGGGGTGGGTAAAACCACCCTTGCCAATATCATCGCTCAGCAATCCGATCGGCCATTCTTCACCCTGAGCGCCATCAACAGTGGCGTGAAGGATGTAAGAGAAGTGATTGATCGCGCCAGGAAAAGCGATGGATTATTTACTACCAAAAACCCGATTCTGTTCATTGATGAAATTCATCGTTTCAGTAAATCCCAGCAGGATTCTCTTCTGGGAGCGGTCGAGAAAGGCTGGGTTACCCTGATAGGAGCTACCACAGAGAACCCGAGTTTTGAAGTCATTCCTGCCCTGCTTTCGCGCTGTCAGGTATATACTTTAAATCCGTTTTCGAAGGAAGATCTGATTGCGCTTCTTCGTCGGGCCATGAAAGAAGACCAGGTGCTTTCGAAGAAGACGATCGAATTAAAAGAGACGGACGCTTTATTGAGGCTCAGCGGTGGGGATGCCCGTAAACTTCTCAACATTTTTGAATTACTGGTAACCTCTGATAATTCAGATCCGGTGGTTATTACCAACGAGAAGGTAACCACCAGTGTTCAGCAAAATACCGTTCGCTATGACAAGACAGGAGAGCAGCACTATGATATTATATCAGCATTTATCAAATCCATACGGGGAAGTGACCCCAATGCCGCTGTGTACTGGTTAGCCCGGATGCTGGAGGGAGGAGAAGATGTGAAATTCATAGCCCGAAGATTGCTCATTTCCGCCAGTGAAGATATTGGCAATGCTAATCCAACTGCACTTATCATGGCCAATAATACCTTTCAGGCAGTAACCACCATCGGACATCCCGAAGCACGCATTATCTTAAGTCAGTGCACGATATACCTGGCTACTTCTCCTAAGAGTAATGCTTCCTATCAGGCAATCAACGCAGCGCAGAGTCTGGTGCGACAAACGGGTGATCTCTCTGTACCGCTTCCGCTTCGAAATGCGCCGACCAAACTCATGAAAGATTTGGGCTACGGAGCAGCATACAAATATGCTCACGATTATGAAAATAATTTCGCCCCGGCCGAGTTCCTGCCAGAGGAAATTGCCAATACCACCTTGTTTGAACCCGGCAATAATAAACGGGAACAAGCACAACGTGAATTTCTAAAGGCCCGGTGGAAAGAAAAATATGGCTACTGAGAAAAAAGCTAGCCGTACTGAGGATACCCCTTCCCGAAGATTTCTCTCCATTGAGAAATGGCCAGTTTATGATTCTTATCCTCTGTTTCCCAGTCGATAGCCTTACGGGCCATGTCCCGCGCCTTCTCAACGGTCTGTGCAATGGCTCTTTTTTCCTCGTCAGAAAAAGGATTAAGATCAGGCCACACATCTGAGGGGTCGTTTATTCCGCTCCATATCCGGGACGAAAGAAAACTGAAGAAGGATAATACATTGAAGTCGGTCCACCAACTGAGATTGGATCTGGAATCCGCAAAGTCCGCCACCAGAAGTTCAAAAACATAAGAGGGAATGGTCGGTGCCTCATTATGTCGATTCCAGTACTTTAAAAGACGTATCAGAGGCAGCAAGCGCCCTTCTTTACTTTTATCAGCATTCAGTATAGGAAGGTTACCACTAATAGGCCGGGTAGGGACCCAGGAACCCGTGCCATCGGGCATCAAATAAAAATCCTCTTCTATCCTGAAACAGGGAACCAGATCGAAACGCCAGTCCAAATCCGATAGGTACAGCGCCACCGCCTTTCCTTTGTGATGGAGATGTGCATGCTGGTAACCCTGAACATCTTTCAGCAATTCTTCCAGCCGTAGTAAGACAGCGGTGGAATTAAGGTGATCTCCGTCTGAAAGTTGCTTCAACCGATCGCTGCTTTTCCCCGTATTGAGGAGGTATTTGCCGGCATGACTACGAAAGTAATGGGCATCTTCAAGATCCAGACACACCAAAAGGTTCATCTCATCCAGCTCCCGAATTTTGGTTCCTCGTTGAAAGGATCCGTAGACCATATGCGCTCCGGGAAGCGGTTGAGGAAAAAAATGTGACTGCTTCGAAAGAACATCGTTGAGATTCTGAGAGAATCGCTGAACAGTTTTAAGACCGGCTTCCACAACATCCGGATGCAAATCAACTGTATCTTTCTGGAACTGACGAAAAGAAGCATCTACGGTTAAGGGCATTTCTCCTTGAATTTAGAATGAAGCGAATTTTATTTTCCGCTAAAATAGGAGACGCCAGGCGCTTAACCAACTGATCGGACAGGTATTTTTTTCTTACAGGTTCCCGATGTTTTTCTCACATTATGATCAGGTTTAACACCTTCTCTTGTTAAACTTCTTTCTCCTCAAGCATTTTTATCATTGTACTTCTTAATTTGAAAAAGCCTCTATGTCAAATAATGACGTAGAGGCTTATTCTATTTTTTAGCAAGGAAAAACTTCAGTTAATCCTCTCTTACATTGGCCCATTCTGAACGAGTTGCCTGTGAGGCAGCATGTAGATCTTCCAATACGTGAATGGCTTCTTCCATATACACATCCTGTGACAGAGACTCATGCCAACGCTGGCGTTTTTCCGCCAATACTGTATCCTGTTCAAATTGAGCCGCTTCATACGGGAGGGATTTGAACTCCAGGGATGAAGTATAATCAGAAAGACTTTCAAATCTTTTGAGCTGCTCATTGTTTGTTTCTATTTCCGCAACGTAATCCTCATACCTCAAAGGGAAGGTATTATTTTCTCTTTGCTCCTGAATCCAGCGTGCGTTCTCATCGATTAGCTTCAGCAATTGGTTCTCGCTCATCCGCTGTTTGCTTCTCTCTACAATTTCGTCAAAGTCATTAAACCCATTCCATATTTCATAGCTGGCAGGTTCAATCTGATCCCATGGCAGGGGATTTTCCTGATCCTTTTCCCCAATATCAATATAGCTGTACCGATCCGGTACGACCACATCACTTTTCACCCCCTCCAATTGTGTGGATCCACCACTGATTCGATAGAACTTCTGAGTAGTGATCTTTAAGGCTCCCAGATCAAAATCTGAATTGCGAACCCACCGGTTTAGATCCAGGACGTTCTGAACGGTTCCTTTCCCATAGGTTTGTTTACTACCTATGACAATTCCCCGCTGGTAATCCTGCATGGCAGCTGCTAAAATCTCTGAGGCCGATGCCGAAAGCTCATTGACCAGAATGACCAGTGGCCCATCCCAAAGCACTTCTTTGTTGCGATCTTTGAGGATATCTCGTCCATCCATCTTCGATTTCACCTGCACAATAGGGCCTTCCTCGATAAACAATCCAGCAATATCCACCACTGTCTTAAGGGAACCTCCTCCGTTGTTTCTCAGGTCAAGCACCAGACCATCCATGCCCTGTTCCTTTAAGCGTCTGATGTCTTTCTCAACATCACTCGCCGCATTTCGATCGGTGTAATCTTCCATATTGAAATAGAACTTCGGCAAATTAATCACTCCAAAAGATTGACCGTCTTTCTCTACAATAGAAGTTTTGGCATAAGTTTCTTCTATCTCCACAACATCCCGTGTAATGTAGATTTCCTCCACAGATCCATCGACTTTTCTAACCGTAAGTTCCACCACCGTTCCTTTGGGACCCTTGATTAAATCCACTGCATCATCCAGTCGCATGCCCACAACGCTCACCGCCTGCTCTTCGTCTTCCTGCCGAACCTTCAGAATCTCATCCCCTACTTCCAGTTCATTCCCTCTCCAGGCGGGACCTCCGGAAATGACCTCCATAATCTTGATCACGTCCATTCGTTTTTGAAGACGCGCTCCGATTCCTTCTAATTGTCCTGACATCGCGATATCGAAACGATCCTTATCCTGCGGTGGGAAGTAATTGGTATGTGGATCAAACTCTTCGACAATGGCATTGACATAAACAGAGAACCAGTCCCTGCGTTCCATGTCCTTCATGATGTCCACGGATTCCGCCATGGTCGTACGCGTCACTTCGCGAGCCTCTACTTCGAGTTCCGCATCTGATTTAGCCACGTAGTCAGGATCCTCTTCGAGCATCCTTTCCTGCTCCTTCTTTTTCTCATGAAAGGTTCCGATAGTGGAGAGTTTAAGCTGCTGTCTCCAGCGCTCCTTCATCTCTTCTCTGTTTTGCACATAAGGCTGGTTCTTGTAATCCGTACTGATCCATTCTTCTTTACTAAAATCAAATGGGTCTGCAAGAATTTCCTGATACAGGGCCTCCGTATCCTCCATACGTTCTGTAAGGCGCTGATACGTCAGTTCAAAGAAAGTCAAATCCTTATTGTGGATTTGATCGTCAATCTGATCCTCGTATTTCTGAAACTCCTTTATGTCACTGGCATAGAAGTAGCGTTTCAGAGGATCTAGAGTCTCAAGATAATCCTTGTAAACTTCTCGCGAGAAGGCGTCGTCTATCTCCTTGGCATCAAAGTGGCCGTTTTCCAACACATAAGATACCAATTCAATAAGGGTCTTGTCTTTATTCGGATCATTAAATGTTTTAGTGGTAAAACTGCATGATGCGACAGCAAACAACAGACCGAACACCCAAATTAAATAGTTCCTTCTCATTATTCTTTTTATTTTCATCATTACTATCTGCAATATACATTAACTGTGCCAAGACTGGAAGCAGGCACTGGACGGTTCGTCGGTAATTATAACGAAGATAAGGTTTCCTCCGGAATTTACTTTAATTTAGCTCCTTTAAAACAAGCCTCTATGACTAAAAAAAAACCGCTCATTCTGGTCACCAACGACGATGGAATTACTGCACCGGGAATCCGTACGCTGATCGAAGTGATGAAGACCATAGGAGACGTTGTGGTGGTGGCACCAGACAGTCCCCAGAGCGGAATGGGACATGCCATTACGCTGAGCAATACGATATTTTGCGACGAGGTGGTATTAAAGGAAAACGTAAAACACAAAGAATACAGCTGCTCCGGAACTCCGGCGGACTGTGTCAAAATAGCCACTCAGGAAATCCTTAAACGAAAGCCGGATCTGTGTGTCAGTGGGATTAATCATGGCGCCAACAATTCCATTAATGTCATCTATTCCGGCACCATGAGCGCAGCTGTAGAAGCCGGGATTGAAGGGATTCCTGCCATTGGATTCTCTTTACTTGATTACTCGCTGAACGCGGATTTTGAACCTTCGCGTAAATTTGTAAAGACCATTGCAAAATCTGTTCTGAAAAATGGATTGCCAAAAGGGGTCGTCCTCAATGTGAATATTCCGAAGCTCAAAGCATCTGAAATTAAGGGCATCAAAGTCTGTCGACAGGCCAAGGCTCATTGGGAAGAAGAATTCGATCGCAGAACCAACCCTCAAGGAAGGGATTATTTCTGGGCCAAAGGTCGATTTGTCAACGACGATACGGGGGAAGACAATGACGAGTTTGCCTTAAGCCAGGGTTATGTTTCTGTCGTTCCGGTTCAATTTGATATGACGGCGCATCACTATCTGGCAGAACTGGAATCCTGGAAATTCAAGGAGTAACCCCTATATGATAAAGAAAGAAATTGGAATAGGATTTATTATAGGTCTGGCCTCAAATGTTCTGGGAATCATACTCTACATTGTGGTGTTTTCGGACTCGGGCATACAGGCCAGCCTGAGGGAGGCGTATCAGGAACAGGTTCTGGGTCGGTTGATCGCCGCGGGTGCTGTTCTCAACTTCCTTCCGTTCTTTTACTTTTTGAATAAAAATCACATCTTCCGGGCAAGAGGCGTCGTACTGGCTTCCATAGTAGCAGCCCTGGTCATCGGAGTCCTGCAACTGGTGACCCCTGAACCTCAGAACAGCGATCAAATCACGACAGCTGGCTTCCATACAGGAATTACGTTCCCTGCCTGGGCGCATTTTTGTTAAAAATCCTATCTTCGTAGGAGGATCACAAGTTATAGTAAAGAAGGAGGCAGGCGAAATATTTCTGTGAGACAACGCGCGACTGCGTCGCATCCACCCAATACACAATAAATATGAAATACTACATAATTGCAGGAGAAGCCTCAGGAGATTTACATGCTGCCAACCTGATGAAAGCCCTAAAAAAAGTAGATCCAGATGCCAGCTTCCGGTTCTGGGGTGGGGATCTTATGGAGGCTCAGGGAGGTACTCTTGTGAAACACTACCGTGACCTGGCTTTTATGGGATTCGCAGAGGTACTCATGAACCTAAGGACCATTCTTCGCAATATCGACTTTTGTAAAAAAGATATTTCCAGCTATGAGCCCGATGCCCTGATATTTATCGATTATCCCGGCTTCAACCTGAGAATCGCCAGGTGGGCCAAGGAAAAAGGGTATACCACACATTTCTACATCTCCCCTCAGATATGGGCCTGGAAAGAAAACCGGATTAAAGCCATTAAGCGGGACGTGGATCATATGTATGTGATCCTCCCGTTTGAAAAGGAATTCTACGAGGAAAAGCACCAGTTTAAAGTTCATTTTGTGGGTCATCCCCTGATTGATGCCATTGCCAATCGCACTCCCATAGACGAAGATAACTTCAAAAGAGAACAACAGCTGGATGAGCGACCGGTTATAGCCCTACTTCCGGGAAGCAGGAAGCAGGAAATTTCGAAAATGCTGTCCATTATGCTCAGTATCACCAAGGATTTTCCGGATCACCAATTTGTAATAGCCGGGGCCCCCAGCCAGGAGGAGGAGTTTTATCACGGTTTTATGGAAGACAAAAATATCAGGCTGGTGATGAACAGGACCTACGATTTGTTGTCCATTTCCACTGCCGCTTTGGTTACTTCCGGAACAGCAACCCTGGAAACGGCTCTTCTTAAGGTACCGGAGGTGGTCTGCTATAAAGGAAATCCGATTTCTTACGAAATTGCCAAACGAGTCATTAAGCTCAATTACATTTCCCTGGTGAATTTAATCATGAACCGGGAAGTGGTTAAGGAACTCATCCAACGGGAACTGAATCCCCGTAACCTTAAAAGGGAGTTGTCCAAAATTCTGGAACCCGCTCATCGGGAGCAGATGTTTCAGGATTATTACCAGCTGGAGGCCAAACTGGGGGGCGAGGGAGCCAGTCTCAAAACTGCCGAATTAATCTGGAAATACAGTTCGCAGAACTAGCATCCGGGAATCATCCTTAAAAAAGGATGGGCATTACTTCCCGAAGCTGTGTTTGAACTTGCGCTGGTATTTCCAGAAATCTTTGGCACTGGTGATTTCCTCATACTTATCTTCCAAAAAGAATGTCAGATATACTTCCAGATCCCGTGGCTCCTGATATCCATACACGGGACCCAGAGGGGCGCCCTCTTCATTAAAAAAAATCATGGTAGGATAGGAATTGATCCCTAGAGCCTGAGCAAACTCGTGTTGGGAGTTGCGGCCATTTACCCGCTCAGGATCGAACCGGGGATTGGAAAATTCCTTCCCTTGATATACCACCACTTCATTTCCCTCGGCATTAAACTTCACCGGATAATAATGCTCATTAATGAAGGCCGCGACATCCTTATGAGAAAAAGTATGCTCATCCAACAGCTTACAGGGACCGCACCAATTAGCATAGGCATCCATGAATATCTTTTTAGGCTCCCGCTTTTGCGCCTCCAGGGCCTCATTCAAAGACATCCACTGAATTTCCTGAGCAGTCAGATTACTCAATCCCAATACAAACAGAAAGACGAAGGTAATTTTATGCATTACAATTTTTGAATGAGGCATTCAAGAACCATACCCAATAGGAAGCTGCAGGTCGGTCGAACCTCTTGAAAGGTCCACCCCCTACTCAGCTTTTTTATCGGACGCCGTGCATTAATTTTTTCAACAGCGGGTTCAATAAGCCCACCACCACTCCGGCCACTACTGGAATAATGGTAAAGATTAAGAAGAAGGTGCTAAGATCGTATTGTTCGGTTACATCAGTAATCATTCCTCCAAGGGAACCCGCAACCTTCTGACCGATTGCCACCGCCAGATACCACATACCGAACATAAATGCAATCATTCTGGCTGGCACCAGTTTACTCACATAAGAAAGCCCTACCGGCGACAGACACAGCTCACCCAGGGTATGGAACAGGTAGGCCAGAATCAACCAGACCATGCTCACCTTCACCCCTGCTTCCAGTCCATAAGAACCATAGGCCAGGAGTCCGAATCCGATTCCCAAAAGAATGAGCCCGAAACTGTACTTCATGGCAGCCGAGGGATTGTATTTGCTCTCCCACCATTTGGAGAAGACAGAAGCAAACACAATGATAAAGAATGAATTCAAAATACTGAACCAGGAAACGGTAATCTCCGTACTCTCCGCTGTGTATTCCGTATACAGCATCCAGATGACCAGACCCCAGATACCTGCAAAACACACTCCCAGAACATAGTTCGATAAGGCGATCAGGTGATGCGTCTCCTTCCAGAGCAAATACAGCACCCAGGTAATCACCGCCAAAGGAATGACGGTCAAAAGCGTATTGAAAACATTATAAGTCACTGCAAATCCTCCCACGAGTTCCCTGTCCACATAGTCCCGGGCAAAAATAATGAGCGACGATGCTCCTTGTTCAAATGCGAGCCAGAAAAACACCGTGAAAAAGGCGAACAGAATAACAGCAATCATCCTGTCCCGCACAATCCTGGTATAACGGGAGATTCTGGAAATCACCACAATCAAAAACAAAATAAGTCCGATCAGAGCCATTCCCACGGGTCCCGAGAAAGGTTCTCCCTGAAAATCAAAAGGCATTACCACAGGCAGTAAATTGATATCGCTCAACCGCGACAGCGGATCATCGATCAGGTATAGGAATCCTATAATGGCAGAGGCGGCAATCAGAATCTTATCAACAAGGGTAAAAGGATTGGGCTTGTGCCCTTCTCCTTTTGCATCTTCTTCGGCCTGTTGCTCGGCACGAGTCTCCTTATCAGGTACTCCGCCTATTTCTCCAAACAAGGGTTTGGCAAACCAGAACTGAAGCGTTCCCAGAAGCATAAAAATTCCCGCCAGGCCGAAGCCCCAGCTCCAGCCCACTTTTTCAGCCAGGTACCCGCATAACATCATTCCGAAGAAAGCACCCGCATTCACTCCCATATAGAAGATGGTGTAGGCACCGTCTTTCTTATCAGGCTTGTCTTTATATATCTCCGATATTATAGAGGTAATATTGGGTTTAAAGAAACCAGTTCCAATTACCAGGAGTCCCAGCCCCAGGTACAACATCAGTTCGGTTTCCACCGCCATAGCCGCATGTCCAAGCGTCATAATGGCCGCTCCGATCACCACAGCCCAGCGATAACCAATTTTACGGTCCGCTATAATTCCTCCCAGAATGGGGGTCAGATATAATAAACCAGCATAGGTTCCAAACAAAGCCCCTGCATTTTCAGTTGACCATCCCCATCCCGGGTTATCTACCCCTACTACGGCCATGGTCAGAAAGTTCACCAGCAGAACGCGCATTCCATAGAAGGAAAAACGCTCCCACATTTCCGTGAAAAACAGCACAAAAAGACCGGCTGGATGCCCCAGCACGTTCATTTTGAAAAAACTATTCCTTGTCTCTGCCTGCGTCATCGTTATCTCTGTCCTTTATTTCTTCGTCCTGCAATTCAAAAGGTTCGTTCTCCCTTGGCTCCTGATCGTGAAGCACTACTTCGCGATCTTCTGCTCCATGAGTGAGTTTCTTTAGTCTTCTAATAAAGACCAGCAACAAAATACCAAAGGAAACAGTGAAGGCGGTCAGCCCAAAGAAGGTATTGTATTCCTGTTCACTCTGTTCTTCCTCCAGCACAAAAGTCACACTGTAGTCTTGCCCGGTACCGGCTACGGCATCCTCTGCCATTCGGGCATCCTGGTCCCGCTCAAACAGTAGACCTGCGTGCATTGGGTTCTCCAAAGTGGCCTCATTTTCTCGCAGCGTTGCGAGCAGTTCATCCCGTCGTTCTGAAGATATCTCAAACAGATCACTGACTTCATTTCCGGTAGTCATTTCAGAAAATACCAGCGATCCCTCATCGAGATATACCTGTGTCTTTAAACTGAAATTCATATCGTGATTAATCGGATAGTCATAGTGGTATCCAATACTCATATCTTCCATCCGGTACTCGATCGAGTCTTTTTGCATATAGGGAATCACCTCTTCCTTCTGGGCGACCAATTCTCCCTTATAAGGAGCCAGCTGTGCTGATTCCCCTATACTTCCCGCCAGAAAATTCCCAAAACCAGTAGCAGCGAAATAAACTCCCATCATAATGGAGGCGTATTTGAGCGGCGCCAGTTTGGTAATGAAGGAAAGTGCCACCGGAGAAGTACAAAGTTCCCCAAGTGTATGGAAAAGATAGGCCAGGAAGATCCAGTACATCGCAGCTTTTCCAAAGGGCTCTGCACTGGCTTCTTGAGAGGCGAACATCATAAATACAAATCCAAGTCCCATGATAATGGTTCCTATGGCCATCTTAAAGAGGGAGGAGGATTCAAATCCTTTTCTTTTCCACCAGACCCAAAAGCCTCCCACCAGCGTTCCAAAAATAATTATGTAACCAGCATTCAGACTCTGGAACACGGCTGCCGGAATTTCTTTGAGATTCTCCCATCCGACATAGCGATC
>JAJUIC010000134.1 GCA_029265595.1 Flavobacteriaceae bacterium | reverse complement strand
ACGGAAATTTTTCTGATTTTAAGGATGGTTTACAATATTATTCAGCACTAGAAAATGGGGTTGATGTCATTCTTACGCGTAATAAACGAGATTTTAAACACTCGGAACTACCGGTTATGACCGCCAAAGAATACCTAGCGAATTTAAATTGATGACTCTGCCAGGCTCTATGAACTAACTACACTCAATGATCTCAGACTTTTTTTATAAAAGTCCAGTTAATATAGGTTTTATTAGAAAGGATATCCAATTCCAAAGTTTAATACAGGCTCATCCCATCGGAAATCCCAGCGCTCCCCTTTTTCCAGCCATGGAATATGCATGGGAGAAGCCAGATCAAATCGAATGACAAAGCTTTGGATATCAATGCGCAGGCCCACCCCTGCTCCTATTCCAAGTTCAGACAGAAAATCAGAACTGAATTTTCCGCCTTCCAGATACTCTGTCTCTCCAGTATTCCACACGTTCCCTGCATCTGCAAAAACAGCTCCTTTTAAGAAGGATATAATTGGAAAGCGGTATTCGATATTGGCCTCCAGCCTGACATTCCCCGCCTGATCAAAATAAGTAGATTCCTGGGAAGCTTCAGGATTATAGGAACCCGGTCCTAAGGAGCGAATCCTAAAGGCTCTTACGCTATAGGGTCCCCCTGAGAAATATTGTTTGGAAAAAGGCATGGTGGTGGAATTCCCATAAGGTAAACCATATCCCGCAAACACGCGCGTGGCCAGGGTCTGACTGGAACCGACTTTCAAATGAAAACGAAAATCCACGTCCATTTTTGCATACTGGGCATAGGTAAGTCCCAGAAACTCCGACCCTTCCCCGTCCGTATCACCACTCAACAAACTGACTACATTCCCGGCAACATCCAAATTCGTATTGACAAAGAACTGGTGCGGATCATTGGCATCGACCATTCCATTATAGGTATAGGAATACAGTAAGCCCGCAATAAACTCTTGATTAAAGCTTTCCTGAAGGTAAGGATTATCATTGAGAATTTCCTGAAATTCTTCCGTAGTGTTTCCTAGCCGGACGTAATTAATGGAGATCGGATCCAGTTCATGCATCACGTAGCGATTGGCTCTCCAGGTATATCCAAAAGCTCCTTTGAACGAATACATTCTGTAGAGGTTACTTCTGCTGAGGAAATTGGCGCCAAGACTGATTTTAGTCTTTGGAATGGAATATCGAAACCAGTAACTATCCGTGTTCAGGCTTATGGGGAACAGCATTCTGGGAATAACCAGATCGGCATCTCCCCCTAACTGGATACTGTTTAAGTTGCGATTGTTTCCGCTGGCCATTTGCCATTCATAGCCCAGTTTGGCCGTCAGATTTAGAATTTCACCGCCTTTGAAGAGGTTGCGGTTGGTGTAGGTCAGTGCCAGGTTCGGACCCATAAAATCATTGGATTTGGTGACGGCCTGAAGTTCCGCCCTCAGGGAACGCTTGTTCAGGGGAGAAAGATAGATGTCCGTACGCAAGGCGCCCAGCGTGTCACTGGTTAGACTGTCAATCTCCTGATAAGCGATGTTGATGAATTTATAAGCTCCAATGGCGGATAACCTACGGCTGGTATACCGGGAGGTCTCGGGATGATATAGCTGTCCTTCTTTTAAAAGAACATAGGGAGCCAGGCGCTCAGGTTTGAAAAATTCTTCTTCCTGATAAAAATTCATTTCGTTCAATCGGATAGGCTCCGCAATCACCGTATCGGCTTCCATTCCATAAGCTGGATACACATTGATTTCCTTTATCTGATAAGGAATCCTTCCCCTTTGCTGAACATCATTCTTCAGCCTTAGATACAGGTCAAATTTGCGCTGGTTATACTGGTTGGTATCCGCTTCAAATATTAAAAACTGTGGATTGAAATTGTAATAACCTTTCTGTTTAAGATCTTGTTCAATGCGATCGCGCTCCGCTTTTAAAGCCCCCAAATTGAATTTCATTCCCGGTTCGATCAGTGTCTGATCCAGACTACTTTGTATTTCCTGGTAAATCTGAGTACTGTCCGATTCCAGATGGTATTGTTCCAGAACATACGGCTCCGGCAGGTTTACCCGGTAGCGAGCCACGGCTTCCCGATCTGTGGTATCGGTTTCTATACTGGAAGTGACCCGGCTGTAAAAATATCCCTGGTTCTCCAGGCGGTTGATAAGGATTTCTTCCACCTGACCGGGATTGACATCCGAGAGGTAGACCGGCTCCTCTCCCAGCCTTTTGTTGAAAAATCGATTGATGAAACCCGGATTTTCCTGCTGGGCCTTGTAGTGAAAATACAGCCCCACCCGGTTACCCAGGATCTTGCTGTTGGGCTCGGGCCGCAGAACAGCTTCCAGCTGGTTCTGGAGCGGTCCCAGATTTTCTTCTCCTGACTGATTGTTTATCTCAACTTCACCTCCATCGTAGAGAAACTCTTCTTCAGGTACAAATTGAGTCACATTACAGGAGGATAAGCCTGTAAGCAGGGCCACCATAACACCATAATATACCGGTCTAAACCTTTTCATTTAATTACTTTTTATCACGAATCTATCCGCTCCTAGTGGTGCATTCATTCTTCTTCTGTTTCTTCTTCCGGTGGATTCTCTTCAATATCTTTTCTCAAGCTTCTCCACAGCTCCCGGAACTCATTAAACTCCCGGGTAAAGATTAAGGAAAGACCACTTACTATTATCTGCCCTTCAATGACATTTTCATAGGTGTTCCTTCTAAAACCCCGGATGCGCCACTGGCCCTCCTCGGTAATCAGGTAATCAATACTGACGTTCCCGATCAGGGGGGTGGATTGTCCCGGAACCGGATTACTGCCCTGGATGTCCACTTCACTTCCCACCCGGACCACCAGGCGATCATCCATAAAACTTTTCTCCGCCGTGATATCCAGCTGGGTTCGCTCTTCTGGCCGTTCTCCCTGATAATCGGTATAGCTGTCGAGTCCGAAATCCAGTGCGAATCCCGAGTCGCCCAGTAAATTCCCGGAAATGACATTCAACTGGTCCGAGACTGCGGCATTGAGGTTGTCTCGGGCAAGTGCCATGGCTCCCCCCTGGCTTCCGTCACTGCCCTGCTCCGGATAAAACCGGTTCAGCACTAATAACGAAAAGACCTGTTTGTTTAATTCCTGTTCCTGCTGGTTGACCTGCTGAATCCTGCCATATACTTCTCCCCCAATAGCTCCCTGTTCCTCCTCTGGCATATCCAGCCCGAAACTAAGCTGTGGTTGAAGAAGCTCCCCCCCGACATTTAAATAAACCTGGAAAGGAAGCTCCTGTTTGAACTGGTCCCTGTAAGAGGGTTCTGCCCCGGTAGTTCGGGCTGCCATCAGGGCCGAAGCGGAGGTTTCCACCGCATACATGGCCCGCAAATCCAAATTAGCATCGAAAATATCTCCTGCCCAGGTAATGCGGCTTCCTTCCACAATCTCAAACCTGCGGTTCACCAGGCCATACAGGTTCATTTCATAATGTCCTCCACTGAGTTCATAAGCTCCTGATAAGGTGGTCCTTCCATTGGTCTGAATATTGAAGTTTAAATCCCCCTGGCCAATAATCTGTAAATTGTCCCCCGTTTGTTCATCGATAATCACATTAAACACCGCTCCCTCCTCAATACTCAGAAGGGCGCTGATATCCATTCCTGTAAACGTGTAGGACTCTTCCTCGGCAGCGGTCAGAATATCATCAGGATTTTCCTTATTCACGAACATTACGACCCCCTCCCGGGATTCAATGGCCACTTCTGATTCTGGAATAATATAAGTCAGATTCGTACTGGGATCCACGTTGAGTTGTAGATCCACAATGGGGACATTGAGCGTGCCCGATAGCTGCGCATCGATATCAAAGACAGCTTTGCCATAGAATAAATCGTTGTCCTGCGCAGTGGAATTCATGGCTGTGAAATCAGTGGCCTGAAGCTGCAAATCAAAGGTGGGGTTGAGCATGGGCTGGGTGAGAACTTCCCCACTAACCGTGAAGGGGTTGTTGTCCTGATCCTGGAGGGTGAACTGGTCAAAATAAATTCCATCCTGGTCCAGTTCCAGGCGCTGGTTGGTAAGGGAAAAAGGTGCGTTCAACATACTGACATTAAAGCCCGCATCATTAAACAAAAGATAACCCTGATACTGAGTTTCGCCACTGGACTGAGTAATTTCAATATCTCCGGTGAGACTGCCGTCGGTATCGCGCAGGGCCCCCATGGCAAATCCCTCCAGCACCACCATATTGAGCTGATTGAGTGCCAGGTGGGCCGCCAGTTCCCCGCCGCTTTCCAGGGCTATGTAGTCGCCTGTTAAGTCCAGATCCGCATTTCCGCCTTTTATGGCCATATCAAACTGGTACTGCTCACTGCCCGTTGCTGTGGCATCCAGTTGTAGGTTTCCCAGTTCCACTTCAAAAACACTTAGGGCATCAATCCCCAGATCTGCCAGCATCCCGGTATTTCCATAAGGTTCTTCCACTATGAAATTTCCTTGTAAGCGCCCCGAGACTAATTGTTGTTCCGGATTGAGGAAGCGCACCAGACTGGCCAGCTGAAAGTTTTCAAAATGCAGCGCGACGTGCTCTTTTTCAATTCCCTCATAGGCATCCGTGAGTTCCATCAACTGGTTGGTTCTGGAAAGCCGGAAATTCTGAAAGGCCATGTGGTCCGGGGCTATCCGAATTACATTGTCATCTGGGATTTCCCAGGCCACAGCGTTTAGAATCACCTCTGAAGGATCCACTCGAAATACCAGGGTATCTCGCTGCTGACTCAGTTCTGATTTTAGGAGTATCAAGGGCCTGTCCTGATACATGGAACGGAAATCAAAATGATACACCTGATCTGCGAGACTGCCTTCCAGAGAAGTTTCCTGAATGGCAACCGGACCAGCATTGATTCCCTTAAAGCGCAAATTCAGCTCCAGGTCATTGGGATCTGAAGCCATTTCAATACGCAGACTGTCAATCTCATTCCCCATGAAATTCAGATAGGGTAAATCTACCAGGCCTTTCAGGCTCCTGTTTCGT
>JAJUIC010000128.1 GCA_029265595.1 Flavobacteriaceae bacterium | reverse complement strand
TTAAGCTAAATCAAAAGCCTCTTTAACCCGGTCCACGTAATCCAGCTTTTCCCAGGTGAAAAGCTCCACTTTACGGGTTACGGTACCACCGTTATAGCGGCTTTTGTATATTTTGGTCTCGATGCGAGGCTCTTTGCCCATGTGTCCATAAGCAGCTGTTTCGCGGTAGATGGGATTCCGCAGTTTCAGGCGCTCTTCAATGGCCGCGGGACGCATATCAAACAAGGCCTGGACTTTCTGGGCAATTTCTCCATCGGTCAAATCCACTTTGGCCGTTCCATAGGTCTCTACTGAGATGGAGGTAGGTTCCACTACCCCTATGGCGTAGGACACCTGTACCAGTACTTCGTCGGCAACGCCTGCTGCCACCAGGTTTTTGGCTATATGCCGGGCAGCATACGCAGCGGATCGGTCTACTTTACTGGGATCTTTTCCGGAAAAGGCTCCCCCGCCATGAGCACCTTTCCCGCCATAGGTATCGACAATGATTTTTCGCCCGGTGAGCCCGGTATCTCCGTGGGGTCCACCAATCACGAATTTACCTGTAGGATTGATGTGGTAGGTGATCTGGTCGTTGAAGAGCTGTTGGACCTTCTGGGGTAATTGCTTTTTGACCCGGGGAATCAGGATTTCCTTGATGTCCTTTTCGATCTGCCTGAGCATGCGGTCATCATCCTCATCAAACTCATCGTGCTGGGTGGACACCACAATGGCCACAATACGCTGTGGGATGTTGTCATCACTGTATTCAATGGTTACCTGGCACTTGGCGTCGGGTCGCAGATAGGTGATTTCCTTTCCTTCTCTTCGGATACGCGCCAGTTCAATTAATATTTTGTGAGAAAGATCCAGGGCCAGAGGCATATAGTTCTCGGTTTCCTTGGTAGCGTACCCGAACATCATTCCCTGATCTCCGGCACCTTGTTCCTCCTTCTTACCCCGGTCCACTCCACGGTTGATTTCCTCGGATTGTTCGTGGATCAGAGAGATCACGCCACAGGAATCACCACTAAAGCGGTAAGCTCCTTTGGTGTAGCCAATATCATTTATAACGTCCCGGGCTATTTGCTGGAGATCCAAATAGGTTTCTGATCGTACCTCTCCGGCCAGAACCACCTGTCCGGTAGTGACCAGGGTTTCACAGGCGACTTTGGATTCCGGGTCAAAGGCCAGAAAATAATCCAGTAGGGTATCACTAATCTGATCTGCGATTTTATCCGGATGTCCCTCAGAAACGCTTTCTGAAGTAAATAAATAAGCCATATAACATGTTTTTTATAGCTTCAGGTAAGACCATGACAGGCAGGGAGAGCTGGAATAGCGGACACTGCTTTAGCATTTTTAAGGGTTGCAATCAGTCAAATCTTTCCCTGAAAGAAAATAATACCCTGCAAATGTATAAAAATATTCTGCTATCAGAATCATTCCTCCACCAATAAAATGGCGGGATAGATAGAAGGTAGCGAGAGACATTTTTAGAGCCCAAAATTTCGCGCGGAATAAAAAAAGATCATTTAATAGTTGCACAGTTCATTTATCTGTCATTAATTTGCGAATAACAAACAAGAGAAATGTTTAAGACTATTTACAAAAAGATGCGTATGATGATGTGGCCACCGGCTGCAGCGTGTCTTGTTGTGTAAAAAAAAATATACCCACAAAAAGCCGCTGCAAATTGTAGCGGCTTTTTTTTGTCTTTAAATGACCCTAGTTATGACTCCGATCAAATTCGAAAGTAAACAGATTAAACGGCAAATGATGATGATGCACATGATGATGATGCGTTATCAGCATCGCTATTGCCATGATCGGGAGAATCGAAGTTAGTTTTGTGTTAGATTCATTTAAAAATCCCTCTGGCAATAGCGCCAGGGGGATTTTTTTTATCCCTGCCTTAAAAAAACAAAAAAGAAAACAAACCCATTAAAACAAACAATCATGAGTACTAAGAAATTTGCAACCAACGCCCTTCACGCCGGACACGATTACAAAAACAATGGTGGAACCCGTGCAGTTCCCCTTTACCTGTCTACTTCCTACGTGTTTAACGATGCGGATCATGCGGCCCGTGTCTTTGCCCTGGAGGAACCCGGGTTTATATATACCCGACTCAATAACCCCACTAACGATGTGCTGGAGCAGCGCCTGGCCGCCCTCGACGGGGGAATCGGAGCAGTAGTTACGGCTTCGGGAGCCTCGGCCATCAGTACCACCCTGCAGACCCTGCTGCGAGCAGGAGATCATATCGTAGCCTCCAATAGCTTGTATGGAGGAACTTATAACCTGCTGAATGTAACCCTGCCACGACTGGGAATTACCACAACTTTTGTGGATCCTTCTGATCCTGCTAATTTCCAGGCCGCCCTTCAGGAGAATACCCGGACGGTGTTTGTGGAGTCTCTTGGAAATCCCAAACTGGATGTTCTGGATCTGGAAGCCATTGCCAAAGTAGCTCAGCAGGCGCGGATTCCTTTTATTGTGGATAACACCGTAGCGACTTCTGCGCTATTGAAGCCGATTGAGCATGGTGCGGATCTGGTCATTCATTCCCTCACCAAGTATGTCAATGGGAACGGAACTGCGCTTGGAGGGGCCGTTGTGGATGCGGGGAAATTCGACTGGTCCAGCGGAAAATTTCCTGAATTCACAGAGCCATCTCCCGGATATCACGGACTGGTTTACCACGAGGCTTTTGGCCCGGCTAGTTTTATTACCAAACTGCGTATTGAAGGTTTAAGGGATTTTGGCGCCGCGCTCAGTCCTTTCAACGGCTGGCAGATTCTGCAGGGACTGGAAACCCTGGAGATCCGAATTAAAAAACACAGCCAAAGTGCACTGGAGCTGGCCCAGTGGTTGGAGTCGCATCCCGAAGTAGAATGGGTTAATTATCCCGGGCTCGAGTCCAGCAAATACTACAATTTGGCCAAAAAATATCTACCACAGGGGCAAAGTGGTCTGGTAACCTTCGGTCTCAAGGGAGGATATGAAGCCGCCAAAGTGGTAGCCAATGAAACCCAATTGTTCTCGCTTTTGGCTAATATTGGCGATACCAAATCATTGGTCATTCACCCTGCCAGCACCACGCACCAGCAATTAAATGAAGCCGAACAAAAGGCTACCGGAACTTCCAGAGACTTAATTCGTTTATCAGTAGGGCTGGAAGATTTGAATGATTTGAAGGAAGATTTAGAACAAGCCATAAAGAAAGCCAAGAAACAGGTACCCCTCCCAGATTCCGAACCTTCCGTTAATCACCAATAAAGCTGCTGCAAATGTTACATCGAATCACAATCCCCCAATTTGAAAATGCTGCCGGTCGCCGACTGGATGTTGAAATGACCTATCAGGTCTTCGGACAGGACCTGGGTCAGGCTCCCATTGTGCTGATTAATCACTCGCTTACAGGAAATTCCAGTGTGATTGGTCCTCAGGGCTGGTGGAATGAAGTAGTAGGAAAAGAAAAGGTGCTGGATACGGACTGCTATAGCTTCCTGGCCTTCGACATGCCTGGAAATGGCCACGGAGGTCCGGCTCCGGAAATCTGGGACAACTACCGGGAATTCACGCTTCAGGATCTGGCGCGCCTGCAACTGCTGGCCCTGGAACAATTAGGAGTTGATCAGCTATACGCCGTTGTGGGTGGATCCATAGGGGGAGCGCTGGCCTGGGAACTGGCGGTTCTGGCGCCCGATCTGGCACAGCATCTGGTACCCATTGCCACGGACTACAAGACAACGGATTGGGTTCTGGCACAGTGTAAGGTGCAGGACCGGATTCTTCATAACTCAGCCAACCCTGTGGCAGATGCGAGAATGCACGCTATGACCTTCTACCGCAATCCCACCTCCTTTAGTCAGAAGTTCAGCCGGGCTCGAAACCCCGAGGACGGAGATTTTGAAGTCCAGCGCTGGCTGACCTACCACGGGAAAAAATTAGAAGATCGGTTTCAATGTGCCGCTTATAAACTGATGAATCACCTGCTGACCACCTGTGATATCAGCCATGGTACCGGAGATTTTATAAAAGCCGCAAATAGCATTTCAGGAGAGATTCATATTGTGACAATTAACTCAGACTGGTTCTTTCTGGCAGAAGAAAACTGGGACGCTTATGTGGAGTTGTCCCTTATTAAAAATGATGTCAATATTCAGGAAATCAAGTCGGTACACGGGCATGATGCCTTCTTAATAGAATACCGACAACTCAATCGAATCCTAAAACCTATATTTAAACAAAAACAGCTTCATTATGAAAACCATCAATATCATACTCTTCGGAGTAGGTAAAGTAGGTAGTACTCTTGTCAAACAGGTCCTGGAGGGCCAACCGCGCTTTGAAAAAGCCGGGGTCGCACTTCAAATACCTGTAATTGCCAACTCTTCCATCGCCTTCTTTAAAGAAGAAGGGGTGGAAGACTCCTGGCAGACAGATCTGGAAACTTTCGGAATACCCTACCAGATCGATGATATTATAAAATACGTTCAAAAGAAGGAACTTGAGAATCTGGTGGCCGTGGATGCCACGGCAAGTGAAGATTTTGTTCTCCACTATCCAGACCTGGTTCGCGCAGGATTTCATCTGGTGGCTGCAAATAAAGTAGCCAATACCCTGTCGCAGGATTTCTATGACCACTTAAGGGAAACCCTCAAAGCACACAACAAAGAATTCTTATACGAGACCAATGTAGGGGCCGGACTGCCGGTGGTTGATACCCTGCAACAACTTCATCGGGCTGGAGAGAAAATAACCAAAGTACGCGGGGTATTTTCCGGTTCTCTCAGCTATATCTTCAACACCTTCTGCGAAACTTCCCAGACCTTTGACCAGGTCCTTCGGCAGGCCGAGGATAAAGGTTTTACAGAACCCGATCCGCGGGTAGATCTATCCGGAAAAGACGTGGGCCGCAAATTACTGATTCTTGCCAGGGAATTGGAATTGGAAAAGGAATTGAGTGACATCCAAATTCAGAATCTGGTACCGGACCACCTGGGGCAGGACACCCCGGTAGAACATTTTAAACAGCATCTTCCCGGTCTGAATGAAAAATTTGAGGCTCTCAAAGCTGGGCTTCAAGAGGATGAGGTGCTACGTCATGTGGGGGAACTGGATCTTGCCACTGACCGCCTGGAGGTAAAACTGGTAAAGGAAAAGAAAAGCAGTCCCTTTGGGAGCCTAAGGAATGCCGATGCCTCTTTTGAAATTTACTCCCAATCCTATGGAGATTATCCGCTGGTGATTCAGGGAGCCGGTGCCGGGGCC
>JAJUIC010000101.1 GCA_029265595.1 Flavobacteriaceae bacterium | reverse complement strand
CTTCGACGAAGCTAAAACACGTATCCAGCTTGGTCTGAAGCAATTGAGCAAGCACCCATGGGATGCGCTTGATGAAAACCTTAAGGTAGGAGATCGCGTTAAAGGTAAAGTAGTTGTAATTGCAGATTACGGTGCATTTATTGAGGTTGCTGACGGAGTAGAAGGACTGATCCACGTTTCGGAAATGTCATGGAGTACACACCTGCGTTCTGCTCAGGACTTCGTGAAAGTTGGAGATGAAGTGGAGGCTGAAATTCTTACTTTAGACCGAGAGGATAGAAAAATGTCGCTGGGGATGAAGCAATTGGCTCAGGATCCATGGACCGATATTACTAGTAAATATCCTGTTGGTTCAAGACACACCGGTATTGTAAGAAACTTTACAAACTTCGGAGTATTTGTTGAGCTGGAAGAAGGAATTGATGGTCTTATCTACATTTCTGACCTATCTTGGACTAAGAAGGTGAAACACCCTTCAGAATTCACGAACATCGGAGATAAACTGGAGGTAGTGGTGCTTGAGTTGGATGTGGAAGGGCGTAAATTGAGCCTTGGACACAAGCAAACTGAAGAGAATCCTTGGGACAAATATGTTAGCGAGTTTGCAGTGGGAACCACTCATACTGGCGAGATTGCAGAAATTGTTGACAAAGGAGCTACCATTAACTTCAATGAGGACATCACTGCCTTTGTACCTTCCCGTCACCTTGAAAAAGAGGATGGAAGTAAATTGAAAAAAGGAGAAACCGCTGAATTCCAGATCATTGAGTTCAATAAGGAATTTAAGCGAGTGGTGGCTTCCCATGCTGCTATTCACCGTGAGGAGGAACAGCAAATTGTGAAGCAGGCCGCTAAGAAAGCGCAGCAGGCTGAAAAAACCACTATTGGGGACGTCAATGCTGAGCTACAAGCCTTGAAAGACCGTATGGAAGGAAAGTAATTTCCGCAAAGTGATTCAATAAAAAGAGCCTTTCTGGAATAGTATCCAGGAGGGCTTTTTTTATGTGGTATGCTTGAGGAGCAATGTGATTTACAGTGCGGGCTAAGAGAACAGCCTAGAGGAGTCTTAGCAGGTTTGCACTACGATCTGTGGGCTCTCCTGCCAGATTTTAGGTTTTGATGGTTATCCTGGTCCCGGTCAAAGGGAACCAGGTCACAATTGCAACGCAGCCTGCTTCTATTAGTCTTCCAAAATAACCAGATCTGCGGAGGCGCGATTTAGGGCAATGGGAATATTGTTGATGACGGCTGTTCTAATGAGCGTCTGGATGTCGTGTTCATGGCCGTGTGGAGTTTCGGCGTCAATAAAGAAAATGACCTTGTCAATCTCCCCCTGGAGGATTTTTGCAGCCAGGAGGATGTCGCCACCACTGGGACCATGGCCGAAGCCATCTACTTTAATGTCCAGCATTTCGCTAAGTAGCTTGGCGGTATTGGTTGTACCGACCAGGCGATGATCCTTCAACTTGTTGCGGTGGTTCTTGGCCCAGTTGAGTAAATCCGTTTTACGGCTGTTGTGAGCAATCAATGCAATGGTAGTTTCCATTTATCTTATTGGTTTTAAGTTTACTTAAAAGTACTGATTTTCTTCTTGAAATCCGATTCGGAAGGTGTTGGCTCACCTTCAGTTTAGCGTCTTCGGCCTGGATGAGCAAGGTTTGGAGGAATGAAAGGCTTTTCCCGGTTGGCCGATCTGAATCAAAAAAAACAGTACTTTTGCAGGACAACTAATGCTTTACGTTGTTCCCATGGGTCAAAAAGTCTTACTTAATGCCAAAGAAATATCGATAATTCTCCACAGGCTTGCTTGTCAGTTGATTGAGAATCATGATGATTTTCAGGAAACGGTGCTGATTGGGATTCAGCCGCGGGGCGTTTTTCTGGCCGATCGAATCCAGAAAATTTTGGATAAAGACTACGGAATCAAGGGCATTGAATACGGAAAACTGGACATTACTTTTTATCGCGACGATTTTAGAAGGGGAGGGAAGCCTCTTGAAGCCAATCAGACCCATATTAATTTTGTGGTCGAAGATAAAAGAGTGGTGTTTATTGACGATGTGCTCTTTACAGGAAGGAGTATCCGTTCCGCCCTTACGGCCATCCAGTCATTTGGACGGCCCCGGGAGATTGAGCTCCTAACTTTAATTGACAGACGCTTCAGCAGGCATCTGCCCATTCAGCCTGATTATAACGGACGCCAGGTGGATGCCATCAATGAGGAAAAAGTTAGAGTGCTTTGGAAAGAGCAACATGGGGAAGACAGCGTGTATCTGATAAATCAATAGCAGAAGATGAGTGAGTTAAGTGTTAACCACCTATTGGGAATAAAATATCTCACCAGGGAAGATATTGAACTGATCTTTCATACCGCCGACCATTTTAAGGAAGTGATTAATCGTCCCATCAAAAAAGTACCTTCATTACGGGATATCACCATAGCTAATTTATTTTTTGAAAACAGTACCCGCACACGGCTCTCTTTTGAATTGGCAGAGAAGCGGCTGAGTGCGGATGTCGTCAATTTTTCTGCTGCCTCCTCTTCCGTTAAAAAAGGAGAAACCCTTATCGATACCGTGAGCAATATCTTATCGATGAAGGTAGATATGGTGGTCATGAGGCATCCGAATCCCGGAGCGGGAGTATTTCTGTCTCAGCATGTAAATGCCAGCATAGTAAATGCAGGGGATGGGGCTCACGAGCATCCTACCCAGGCTTTACTGGATTCGTATTCCATACGGGAACGATTGGGATCTGTAGAAGGAAAAAAAGTAGTAATCGTAGGAGATATACTGCACAGCCGGGTGGCTCTTTCCAATATTTTTGCACTGCGGCTACAAGGCGCACAGGTGAAGGTTTGTGGTCCCAAAACCCTTATGCCGCGATATATAGAATCCCTTGGAGTAGAGGTGGAGACCGATTTGCGACAAGCACTGCAGTGGTGCGATGTGGCTAATATGTTGCGGATCCAGAATGAGCGTATGGATATTAGCTATTTTCCCAGTATTCGGGAGTACACTCAGTTATTTCAGGTCAATAGGGCCATGCTGGAGTCAATTGATAAGCCTATTGTGATTATGCATCCAGGTCCCATTAACAGGGGAGTTGAAATAACCAGTGAAGTAGCGGATTCGGATCAGGCCATTATCCTGGATCAGGTAGAAAATGGAGTGGCCATTCGTATGGCTGTTATTTATTTACTAGCTTCGAAAATAAAACACACATGAAACAATTAGAGGAGGCTTTATATGTCGGGCTGGTCAAAGAAAAGGAAGAGCTAGCAGCCTTTGCTACCTTAGTGGAAGAAAAGGTGGCCGAAGGGCTTGACCGAAATATCGTGGTGGACCTTCGCATGGAAAATGATTTGAAACCCGCTCATCTGCTAAGGTTTGTTAACATTTCCGACACCCATCGGGAGCGGGGGAAATCCTTTGTGATTGTCACCGATAAGGTAGGGATAGATGAGGTTCCGGAGGAGCTCATCGTCACCCCGACCCTGCAAGAAGCCAATGATCTCATTGAGATGGAGGAAATCGAGCGCGATCTTGGATTTTAATCCAAAGGAGCTGTTTTATGAACTGCTGAACCGCTAAAATCCGGGTCATGAAACTGACGATTTTAGGCTGCTATGCAGCTACCCCCAGAACCTTTTCCAATCCCACTTCACAGGTACTGGAAATCAACAATGAGCTGGTGCTAATCGATTGTGGGGAGGGTACGCAGGTGGAGTTGCGGCGAAACAAGATCCGGTTTTCAAAAATCAACCACATTTTTATATCGCATCTTCACGGAGATCATTTTTATGGTCTGGTGGGACTTATTTCTTCTTTTAGCCTTCTGCACCGGGAAAAGGAGTTGCACGTGTATGGTCCCAAAGGTATCAAAGAGATCATATTGCTCCAGTTGAAGTATTCTAAAGCCTGGACGTCCTATCCCCTTTATTTTCATGAGCTGAATTCCTCCCAGCCCCAGCGAATTCTGGAGAACAGCCGAATCACTGTGGATACGATTCCCTTAGATCACCGGGTGTATACCAATGGTTTTCTTTTTAAAGAGCAGCCTGCTGATCGAAAGCTGCTGATTGAGGTAGCCGAAGAATACAACATTGAAAGGGTATATTACCGCGGAATCAAAAAGGGTAAAGATGCGATTCTGGAGGATGGAACCATTATTCCCAATGCTGTACTCACTCAAGATCCACCAGCTGCCAGAAGTTATGCTTTTTGTAGTGATACCGCTTATTGCCCTGAAATAATCCCTCAATTGACCCACTGTACCGTGCTTTACCACGAAGCGACTTTTTTACAAGAACATGCCAAGGTAGCCGCTGCTACTAAACATTCCACTGCCAGAGAGGCTGCTCAAATAGCTTTAGAGGCTGAAGTCGGTTGTTTAATTCTGGGCCATTTTTCTACTCGATATGACAACTTTGAGGAATTCAAAAAAGAAGCGGCTGAAATTTTTCCAGCCGTGGAACTGGCTGAGGATGGAAAAATATTTGACTTTCAATAGACTGTTTTCCGACTCGTTTAAAAAACGGTAAGCGCTGGGCAATCTGCATTAATTTAATTAACTTTTACAACTTGCCTTTAAGGTTTTACGGGTATAACTAGTAACTTGCAGACATGAAAGAAAAGCTTCACGATTACAGGAAAGTTTATAGCAAACACCAATTGCTGGAGGAGGAAGTAAGTGAAAATCCACTGGAACTATTTACCCACTGGTTCAGAGAGGTGGAAGACCGCGCTGAAGTCGATGAGGTAAATGCCATGACCCTTTCCACCATCGGGTTAGATGGTTTTCCCAAATCCAGGATAGTGCTTTTGAAAGAATTTGATGATGAAGGATTCATTTTCTACACCAATTACGATTCGGTCAAGGGCCGCTCCATTCTTGAAGAGCCTAAAGTTTGTCTTTCATTCTTTTGGCCCAAATCAGAGCGGCAGGTAATTATAAAAGGTGTTGCCAGAAAAGTATCCCCGGAGGTGTCAGATGCCTATTTCAATGCAAGACCGCGGGGAAGCCAACTTGGCGCCTGGGCATCAGATCAAAGCCGGGTGATCGCCTCCAGAGAATATTTACAGGAAAAACTAAAGGCGCTGGAGGCTGAATATGACCAGAAGCCCATTCCGCGTCCTCCTCATTGGGGAGGCTTCAAAGTCTATCCTCGGGAGTTTGAGTTTTGGCAAGGCAGGCCAAACCGGTTGCACGACCGGCTATACTACAGCCGCATGGAAAGCGGAGACTGGGAACTTGATCGACTGGCGCCATAGTTATGAGAAGGCTCACTCTAATCAGACACGGAAAGTCTTCCTGGTCCCATGGCGTTGCCGACCACGATCGGCCCTTAAAACCGCGGGCGCACCGGGATGCTGACCTGGTAATCCAAGCCTTCCGTCCACTGCTTCAGAAGCGGTCTCCGGTACTTTGGACCAGTTCAGCCAGAAGAGCCCTGGATTCGGCCAAAATGTTTCAGGACCAACTGGCCATTTCCTCAGAAGACTTTAAGGTTCGGGAGGAATTGTACACCTTTGATTCTGAGGTTCTGAGAGCTGTGATTCAGTCTTGTGAGGCTTCAATAGATGATCTGATTGTATTTGGACATAATCCAGCCATAACCGATTTGGCCGGGGAACTTGGAAATAAGGTTTTTGACAACGTCCCCACCACAGGCCTGGTGGCAATGGAGTTCGAATCTACTAATTGGCAAGAAATTTCTAACGGGAAGACTATACAGTTCTTCTTCCCAAAGAATTTGAGGTAATAAATGATAGAAAATCAATATGTCAACCGGGAACTGAGCTGGCTTCAGTTTAATGCTCGCGTGCTTCAGGAGGCGGCGGACCCTAGTGTACCACTGATTGAACGCCTGCGCTTTGTAGGTATCTTTTCTAATAACCTGGATGAATTTTTTAAAGTTCGGTACGCCACTGTGAAACGGATTGACATGGCGGGTAAAGGAGGGAAAAGCATCCTAGGGGGTATCAAAGCAGCTGATTTGCTGGAGGAGATTACCCGAATAGTCATCAAACAACAAGCTGAAAGTTTAAAGATTCTGGATGAAATCCGGGAAGAGCTGGAAGATTATGACGTTTATATCATCAACGAGAAGGAGGTGAAGGAATCCCATAGGGAATTTATCAACAACTTTTTTCATCAGAAGGTAAGTCCTGCTCTGGTCACCATTGTGCTGAACGATCTGGCAGAAATTCCACATTTGAAAGATAGCAGGGCTTATCTGGCCGTAAAGATGATTATGAAAAAGAAAAGGCCTAAACGCAATGGACAGGAGCCTGAAGCTCCTGGACAGGAGGTAAAGTACGCCTTAATTGAAATTCCTCGGAGTATCGAGCGTTTTGTGGTACTACCCAGTGAAGGGAATAAGCAGTATATAATCATGATTGATGATTTAATTCGATATCATCTGTCTTCCATCTTCAATATTTTTGATTATGAGAGTCTTACCGCTCATATGATTAAAATCACCCGGGATGCAGAATTGGATATCGACAATGATTTAAGCAAATCATTCATTGAAAAGATTTCAGCCAGTGTTCAGGGGCGTGTAACCGGGGAACCGGTACGGTTTGTATATGATATGAATATAGAGGATGATACCTTGAAGTATCTGATGGATAAGATGGATATAGATGCTTCTGATAGTATAATCCCCGGAGGACGGTACCACAACAGAAGGGATTATATGAACTTTCCGAGTTTGGGCAGAAAGGAATTACTTCACAAGCCCGTTGATCCGCTGCCCCTGCCAGAGATCGGTATGCAAGACAGTATTTTTGAACATATCGCACAGCGCGATTATTTGCTCCATGCTCCTTATCAGACCTTTTCCTATATGATCAAGTTCCTTCGGGAAGCAGCTCTTGATCCCAAAGTAAAATCCATAAAAATTACAATTTACCGACTGGCCAAAATTTCTCATATTGCCAGCTCCCTGATTAATGCCGTAAAAAACGGAAAAAAAGTTTTGGTTCAAATTGAATTACGGGCACGCTTTGATGAGGTAGCCAATATTCATTATGCGGAACAGATGCAGCAGGCCGGCGTACAATTGATTTTTGGAGTTAAGGGGCTTAAAGTTCACGCAAAGTGCTGCGTGATTGAGCGGGAGGAACGGGGAAAAAGAACCAAATACGGATTTATTAGCACCGGTAACCTCAACGAGACCACTGCCAATATCTATACCGATTATACTTTATTCACT
>JAJUIC010000123.1 GCA_029265595.1 Flavobacteriaceae bacterium | reverse complement strand
GACACCCAGCTTCCCAGGGGTGTCATTAGACCAAATATCACCAAAAACAGCAGTCCCTTAGCTTTGCTAATATTGGAACCCAGAAGAAAGCTGCTCAGAATGATGGCTACGGGCAATTTGTGTAGTACTACCCCCTGTAACAAATGAGCCCTGTCGTGGAGGGGAAAGCCCTCCAAAAAAGCATGGATACTTAAACTTGCCAGTAGTAACCACGGGAGTTGACTTTGCTCCTGGTCAAGATGCAGATGTCCGTGCTCGGCTCCCTTGGAAAAGAACTCCAGGATAATCTGAAGGAGGATTCCACCCATAATAAAGAGCCCGGTATGGGGTAAACCGCTCTTGTAGATTTCAGGAAGGAATTCAAGAACCGTGATCGACAGCAGATAAGAACCACTAAATGCAAGTAAAAGCTTGATACCCTGATCGCTTTTTGGCCGGAGCGTCAAAGCCACCGAATACCCAACCAGGACAGAAAGCATGGGTAAAATATAGGTCATATGCAGGATGAATTCATATTGTGTTGGAAGCCGAATTCTAGATCAGACAAAATTAACGTATTTTTGCGGGTCAAAAATGATTACCAATGGGAAATAATTTCGAAATGCTTGCCAAGACCTTATTTGGAATGGAACCTCTTCTAGCAAAAGAACTGCGTGAATTAGGGGCCATGGAGGTGAAGGAGGGCGTTCGGGCGGTTTCCTTTAAAGGGGACACCGGGTTCTTATATAAAGCGAATTTATCCCTGAGAACGGCCCTGAAGATTTTAAAACCCATTCATCAATTCCGCGCCACCACGGAAAGGGGATTGTATGACGGTGTTCGGAAAATTAATTGGCAGGATTATATGGGGGTTGATGATACTCTAGCGGTTGACGCGACTGTACATTCGCCCTATTTTTCCCATACACAGTATGTTGCTCTTAAGACGAAAGATGCCGTCGTGGATCAGTTCCGTGAGCGTACAGGAAAGCGGCCGAGTGTGGACCTGGATACACCTAGCCTTAGAATTAACCTGCATATAGAAAAAGAAACCTGTACCATCTCATTGGACAGTTCTGGCGATTCTCTACATAAGCGTGGTTATCGTACAGCTACTAATATTGCTCCTATAAATGAAGTTTTGGCTGCTGGTATGTTATTGCACTCTGGGTGGAGCGGACAATCAGATTTTTTAGATCCTATGTGTGGCAGTGGTACGCTGCTGATAGAAGCGGCTATGATAGCCTGTAATATTCCGCCCAATCTCAATCGGAAGGATTTTGCTTTTATGAAATGGAAGGACTGGGATCAAGACCTTTTTCAGAAGATTACCGGGTCCGTGCTCAACAAACTACGGGATTTTCCGTTTGCCATTCGGGGCTATGATAAAGCTCCTTCGGCCGTCCAGAAGGCCCAGGACAACATTAAGCAGGCAAACCTTGAGGACTATATAAAAGTAGAGCGAAGAGATTTTTTTGAGTCTGAGAAAGAAACCCCTCGCCATCTCCATATGGTCTTTAATCCTCCGTACGGCGAACGACTGGCTGCAGCTGAGATTACTAAATTCTATGAGCGTATTGGAGACACCTTAAAAAGAAGTTATCCCGGAACAGAGGCCTGGTTTATCACCTCCAGTTTTGAGGGCCTTAAATCGGTTGGATTGCGGCCATCGCGGAAAATTAAGCTGTTTAACGGAGGAATTGAGTCGCGATTGTTGAAGTACGACATTTACCAGGGGAGCAAAAAAGCCAAAAAGCAAGGAAGATACTAGGTCTACCTGCGGGAGGACTTTCTTTCAGATTATTTGCGATAGAGGGGGAGGAAATAAGAAATGCTATACCCAAATCCGATACCGGAACTTCCAAAATCATAGGTCCTGTTAAAACCTGGGATATAGAGGTTGTCGAAATTCTCCGGTTGCTGTTGAGAAACCAGGCGTTTTACTTCGATATGGGCACCCAGATAGAGGTTGCTCAGTACTTCGACTTTGACCCCAAGCTGTAACTCCAACCAGCTTGCCGTTAATCCTGAAAATTCCTGGGATTCCGTCCGAATATCAGGTCCAAAGTAGGGATCTGTGTTATATATTCCGTACTCTCTGAGTTCTGTGGTGAAACTCGAAAAACCATAGCGAGCTCCGACATATATCATGTTATGCATTCCTTCCCAGTTTACATAGGCATTGTAATCCGCACCAAGTTTTCCGTAGCTACCTTTGGCAAAGGCCGTGACCGTTTGCTCTTCTGAAAGTTTTTCCTCCGTTCCCAGTTCTGCAGCTATATACCAGTTTTTTTTGATGCGGTAATCTCCCTTGATTTCCAGTCCTTTATAATCATCATCAAGGAAGGTTCTAATGGGCTTACTCAGATCCAGCCCCAGGCGGATGCCATATCGAATGGGTACACTGGGTAGGGTATCTGCCGCGATAGAATCGGTTTGAATGTCTTGCGCTGTTTCTTCCTGGGCAAATAGGTGTCCAGTGTTCAACAAGAGCAGGCTAATGATTAAAAGAAAGGTGCGTCTCTTCTTCATCTTCTATGTTTTCAACAAACTGAGTATAGGATTGAATCCACTGGTCCTGATCGCTCAACATGATGGCCTGAAGGTCTGCGAAGTTGGATTTATAGCCGCAGGCTCTATTGAGGTACTGCAGTTCCCGATTGTAGGAGAACCGAATGGTGTCTCTGTTCTCCTGAGGACTGCCTGCATTCTGGATGAGGAGATACTCCGTAATATTCTGGTTGGTACGTAGCGGCAGGTTGATCTTATTGGTGTTAACTGGACCCAGTAAGGTGTCTTCCATACCAGTAGCGATTACAACCAGGTCGGCTACTGCTTTGAGTCTACCGGGATCAGTATAATCCTGGAACTCGACCACAATGCGCGGAGTGGTCTGTGTGGTTGCCGGACAAAGATCATCGCGCTGACAGCCTGAAAGCAGGGCGAGGAGTAAGGCCCCGGCTACCAGACCATTTCTTCTGCGGCTGAGTCTGTTGGTTATCGTTTTTCTAGGCATACCACATTTTCAACATGAAAAGTTTGAGGAAACATATCTACCGGCTGGACCCGGCTCACCTTGTAATAAGGGTCCAACAGGCCCAGGTCTCTGGCCTGCGTAGCAGAATTACAGCTTACGTAAACGATTCGTTTGGGCAAGATACCAATAATTTGGGCAACCACGTCTTTATGCATCCCTTCTCTGGGAGGATCCGTAATAATTACATCAGGATGGCCGTGCTGGTCAATGAAGTCTCTGGAAAATACTTTTCTCATATCTCCCACAAAAAACTCCGTGTTGTCGATGTTGTTTCTCAGGGCATTTTCCCTGGCATCTGCAATGGCTTCAGGCACAGCTTCCACCCCGATGACTTTTTTAGCTTTACTGGCCACAAATTGAGCGATCGTTCCTGTTCCTGTATAAAGATCGTAAACTAGTTCATCTCCTTTTAGATCTGCAAAATCCCGGGTTATTTTATAAAGCTCATGAGCCTGCGCGGAATTGGTCTGGTAAAAGGACTTGGCATTGATTTTAAACTGCAGACCCTCCATTTCCTCGAAGATGTGATCGCGGCCTTTATAACAGATGACCTCCTGATCGTAGATGGTGTCATTGCCCTTTGCATTGATGACATAAAGTAAGGAAGTAATTTCGGGAAAGGTGGTCGCCAGATAATCAAGTAACTGAACCCTTTTTAGGGGAGTGTCTTTGAAAAACTGAATGAGGACCATCAATTCTCCGGTGGAAGCTGTTCTGATCATTAAGGTACGCAACACCCCTTCCTTCTCCCTTGCATTGTAGAAAGGGATGTCATTTTCGATGGCGAAATCTTTTATGCTGTTTCGGATGGCATTGCTCGGACCGCCTTGCAAATGGCACTCTTCAATGTCAAGAATTTTATCCCACATCCCAGGAATATGGAACCCCAGGGCATTGCGATTCTCGATATCCTGGCCACTCTGTATTTCTTCCATGGTTAACCACCGACTATCACTGAAGGTAAATTCCATTTTATTGCGGTAGTAATAAATCTCTTTACTTCCCACGATAGGATTTACCGGCGGAAGTTCAATACCGCCCAGTCTTTTGAGGTTGTTGATCACCTCTTTTTCTTTGTAATGTAACTGATGCTGGTAATCCATAAACTGCCACTTACAACCGCCGCAGACTCCAAAATGGATGCACCTGGGCTCGGTCCGTTTATTGGAGTACTCGTGAAAGTTAATGGCAGTCCCCTCATAAAAGGATTTCTTTTTCCGGGTGGTGCGAATATCAACTACATCTCCAGGAACCGCATTGTCAATGAATATGACTTTCCCGTCAGGTGCCTTGGCAATGCTCTTTCCTTTTGCACCGGCATCTATCACGGGAATAGCATGAAATTCCCTGTTTTTTCTTTTTCTGGCCATGCGGCAAAAATAGCACAATTGCACAGATTTAAAGGCGGGAGCTTTAAAAAATAAGGCGATATTGAGTACCTTGCCCTTTCATGGTAGCAGGGTGATTTCTCTCCTCAATCCGGACCCCAGGTTTTTTTCGTCAGGGTCCGGGTGCCTTAGTAAGAAGGAATAACCAAATGTTCTATTTTAAAAGTTATCAAGAAATGTCAGAAAAATTTTCCTCAGAAAAAGCCATTGAACTGGAAGATCAATACGGTGCCCATAATTACCATCCGCTACCGGTAGTATTGGACAAAGGGGAAGGCGTATATGTATGGGATGTGGAAGGAAAGCGATATTACGATTTCCTCTCTGCCTATTCTGCCGTTAACCAGGGTCACTGCCATCCCAAGATTATCGGTGCCCTAAAAGATCAGGCAGAAACCCTTACCCTGACTTCCAGAGCTTTCTATAACAGTGTCTTAGGAAAGTATGAAAAGTATGTCTGTGAGTACTTCGGTTATGAAAAACTCCTCCCGATGAACACAGGAGCCGAAGCGGTCGAAACAGCTATCAAGGTGGCTCGGAAATGGGCTTATGAAAAGAAGGGTGTTGCGCAGAATGAGGCCCAGATTGTCGTGTGCGAAAACAACTTCCATGGAAGGACTACCACGGTTATCTCCTTTTCCAATGACAAGGATGCGCGCCGCAATTTTGGTCCCTATACTCCGGGCTTTCTGAAGATTCCCTATGATAACCTGGAAGCGCTTGAAGAGACTTTTCGGCAGAACAAGAACATCGCAGGATTCTTAGTAGAGCCCATTCAGGGGGAAGCAGGGGTGTACGTCCCTTCTGAAGGGTTTTTGTCCGGGGCTAAAGCATTGTGTGAAAAATACAACGTCCTGTTTCTAGCAGATGAAGTTCAAACCGGAATTGCCCGTACAGGAAAATTATTGGCGTGCCTGCATGAGGATGTTCGTCCGGACATCCTGATACTGGGGAAAGCCCTTTCCGGGGGTGTTTATCCCGTATCAGCCGTACTTGCCGATGACAACATTATGGAAGTTATTCAACCCGGCCAGCACGGATCTACATTCGGAGGGAACCCTGTGGCTTGTGCAGTAGCTATGGCGGCCCTTGAGGTGGTTAAGGAAGAACAACTGGAAGAGAATGCAGAGAAATTAGGAAATTTGTT
>JAJUIC010000203.1 GCA_029265595.1 Flavobacteriaceae bacterium | reverse complement strand
GCCAGACCCCCGGGGAGCCTGACCATTTTAATCTCTGCTTTATAGGCGCCCAGAGGTCTTACGCCAGTTTAAGGTCCGTTTTAATGGCCTCGATCTTTTGGGATAGTTCTGCGCTTACGGCCTCAAAATCCTGTGGAGCAGAAAGCTCCGTATTGACACTCATATAGAATTTTATTTTCGGTTCGGTCCCACTGGGTCTTGCCGCTACCTTGATTCCATTTTCAGTATAAAAAATCAGAACATTTGATTTTGGAATATCAAGTTGACTGACCTCAGGGGTGGCTTGGTGGAACCGGGTCGCCTGGGAGCTTTGGTAATCCTCCACCAGCACTACTTTTTCTCCTGCTATTTCTTTCAGCGGATTCTCCCGCAGCCCAATCATAATGTTTTTGATCTGAGCCGCTCCGTCAATTCCTTTTTTAACCAGGGCAACCAGCTCCTCTTTGTAGAGCCCGTACCTTTGGTAGAGCTCCAGTAACTGCTGGTACATTCCACTTCCGCTGGCCTTGAGATGTGCAGCCATTTCACAGGCTAGCAAGGTGGCTGTTACAGCATCTTTATCTCTCACGAAATCTCCTACCATAAACCCAAAACTCTCTTCTCCACCTCCTATGAAATTCAGATGTGGATGGTCCTTTATCATCTTCGCGATCCACTTGAAGCCGGTTAAGCCTTCCATGTATTGCACTCCGTAGTCTTCGGTCATCAGCCGGAGCATCGGTGTGGAAACAATGGTTGATCCCACAAACTGCTTACCATCGATTTTCCCCTTTGATTTCCATTGCTCCAGCAAAAACCACGACATGAGCATCATGGTCTGGTTTCCGTTCAGAAGGACCAGTTCACCTTTATTATTTCGAACCGCCACTCCCAATCGGTCGCAATCGGGATCCGTTCCAATCACAATGTCGGCATCCTTTTTCTGAGCAAGTTCAAGGGCCATTTCCAGAGCCTCAGGCTCTTCAGGGTTGGGGGATTCGACGGTTGGAAAATTGCCATCAGGCTCCGCTTGTTCCGCAACGATTTCCACCTGGGTAAAACCTGCTTCTTTCAATACTCGGGGGACCATGGTGATAGAGGTTCCATGAAGGGAGGTGAACACAATCTTAAGATCTTCTCTGGCAGTAGATGGAAGATCAAAGCTTCCATTTTCAACCGAAGCCCGTACAAAGGCATTATCTACTTCCTTGTCAATCAGCTGAATCTTAGAAGCATCGGCCTCAAACTTGATTTCACTGTATTGTAGTTTATTTATTTCTTCAACAATTTCCTTGTCCTGTGGAGGAACCAGTTGTCCGCCATCCTGCCAGTAGACCTTGTAGCCATTGTATTCCGGGGGATTGTGGCTGGCTGTGAGCACAATTCCGCAGTGACAGTCCAGATATTTTACCGCAAAGGATAATTCCGGTGTGGGTCGTAGTTCCGAAAACAAGAATACTTCAATCCCATTGGCTGCGAACACATCGGCTACCAGCCTGGATAGTTCCTTACTATTATTACGACAATCAAACGCAATGGCTACTTTTATTTGCTCCCCAGGGAAGGTGCGCCAAAGATAATTGGAAAGTCCCTGGGTGTTCTTTCCCAGGGTAAACCTGTTGATTCTATTGGTACCTATCCCCATGATGCCGCGCATCCCTCCGGTTCCAAACTCAAGGTCCTGATAAAAACTTTCCTTTAACTCATCTGAATCATTCTCAAGTAAATCCCGGACGGCCTGTTGCGTTTCTGCATCGAAAGGTTCCTGCAGCCAGGATTCAGCCCGCGCTTTCACATCGTAATAGTTCATTAGAATATGTTTTTTGGTCTGCACAAAAATAGGACATTCTACAAGAAGCCCTGTTAAAATTGTCCTGTAGTTTCACTTATGCGGTAGCGCTCCTGCTGCCGGCTGGTCTGTAAAATGAGCTCTCCCAGGAACCCGGCCAGAAAGAAGAGCGTACCAATAATCATAGTGGTGAGCGAAATATAGAACCAGGGGTTGTCGGCCACCAGAATGTTGGGCAGGTCGTTGTAGAGTTTGTACAGTTTGGTGAGTCCGATCCACAGGGCGGATAAAAACCCCACGAAGAACATCAATACCCCCATGGCTCCAAACAGGTGCATAGGGCGCTTGCCGAATTTGGTAAAGAACCATATCGTGATCAGATCCAAAAAGCCGTTGATAAAGCGTTCCCCGCCGAATTTGGTCTTC
>JAJUIC010000102.1 GCA_029265595.1 Flavobacteriaceae bacterium | reverse complement strand
TTGAATATGGATCAGATTATTGCGGCTCTGGCACCCGATTATGATCTTCGATTGGCTGTGCGTCGACATGTGACTCAATTGTTGCAACAAAAACTACGACAGGATCTGAAGCCTGAAGAAATCGTCTCACTTCTACTTTCTTCTAAAAAACTGATAGAAAATCTGCCTGACCGGCTCAATAAGTTTACGGATAAACTGGCTCATAATCAGGTTAAGCTAGAGGTTGATGCTCTGGATGAGAAACGACTCACGGAGGGGTTTCAGAAAGTTGCCAACCGGATCACTCTAGGTCTTATTATTGCCGCTATGATTGTAGGTGCCGCCATGCTGATGAGGGTGCCCTCTCCTTTTACCATCTTCGGTTATCCCGGACTGGCCATTATTTTCTTTCTTATTGCAGCAATTTCTGGAATCTGGCTGGGCTTGCATATTATATTCAAGGACGAGTAGAAGGTAATGTAACGAATCACCTGAATTGTATAATTAAATCTATACCGATTGGAATCACGGATTATCAAAACCTTTTTAATCTGTAAGACACTTGACATCAATAACTTATATAAACCCCAATTCACGAGCTTTATAAATGAGAGCTGTATCACCACCCTCATTTATTTCGAATAGCTCTTTCATTTCCCTCTTTCGTTTTTCAATAGCAGGAAGAGACATGGGAACATGTCTTACCAAATGCTTTGTCCGCACCCCTTGTGACAAGAAAAAGAGAATTTTCCTATCATTTGGAGATATTACGGTATGAGCAGTTAATTCCTTTCTAATAAACTGATTCACTGTCTGACTGTAAAATATTTTTTCATCGAGTACTGTTGTTAGGCCTCTCGTAAACACTTCTGGAGTTATATCTCTTTTTATTAGAAATCCTTCTGGGTTCAAATTCTTAATCAAATTCCTTATCCTATAATTATCATCATGAGCAGTTTGAATTATAATAGATGTCTCTGGTGAAGTTTTACGAACCAATAATCCAAAGTCCTCACCAGATAGTATCGCATTATCCTGTGATGGAGGTAAACTAATATCCAAAATTAGAACATTGAAATGTACGCCCCTCTGGGAAGCCATCAACTTTTCATAAGCTTCATCGCAGCTTTCGGCGGTTTCAATCACAAAACTATAGGGATTTTCTGAGGAGATTTCCTCTATGATCTGGACGTAACCAGATAGAATAATATTGCGAGAGCTTTTGAAAAACTTGTAATATAACGTAGAACGCTATTTATAATTATCCATAAGAATCGATTCTAGTTTCCAATACTTATAGCCTTCGCTCATGAAGCACCCGTACTACATCCTCAAGCCTATGGCCTTTAGCTTGAAGTAAAATCAGGTAGTGAAAAAGCAAATCAGCCGATTCGTTTAAAAAAAGTTCCGAATTGTCATCCTTTGATTCAATAACCACTTCCACCGCCTCCTCTCCTACTTTCTGAGCGATTTTATTGATTCCTTTTTCAAATAATGAAGCTACATAGCTATCAGAAGAATCCCCCATTGTCTTTCGTGTTTCTATAATGGTTTCTAGATCTGAGATGAACCCGTACCCCGGTTTATTTTCTTCCTTCCAACAGGTTGGGGTTCCCAAATGACAAACTGGACCACTTGGGTTTACACGAACCAGAAACGTATCCCGATCGCAATCGAGTTTGATATCTACCAGCAAAAGTTCGTTCCCGCTGGTCTCCCCTTTGGTCCACAAGCGTTGCTTACTTCTGCTAAAAAATGTGACTTTCCCGGTTTCAAGCGTCTTTTTATGGGCAGCTTCATTAAAATATCCCAGCATCAATACCTGCCGGGTCTCTGCATCCTGGATAATGGCAGGAAGTAGTTCCTTGGAATCTTTAAATATCATTTTTACTTTCTTTTGAGATTATAATCGTACCGCAATACCTCTCTCCTTCATAGCCCGTTTGAGGTCAGCAATTTCAATTTCTTTAAAATGGAAGACGCTGGCAGCCAGAGCAGCATCTGCTTTACCCAATGTAAAAGCATCCAGGAAGTGGGAAATATTCCCGGCTCCGCCCGAAGCTATGATAGGGATGTTGACCTGGGATGAAAGACGCGCTAGGGCTTCGTTGGCAAATCCAATTTTGGTCCCGTCGTGGTCCATGGAAGTAAACAGGATTTCACCTGCTCCACGCTTTTCCACTTCTCTGGCCCAATCAAATAGCTCCAGACCAGCAGCCTTATTTCCGCCCATGAGGTACACTTCCCACTGGTTTAGCTTTTGTTTGGCGTCTATGGCTACAGTGATACACTGCCGGCCGAACGTGCTACTAAGCTCGTTGATTAATTCCGGGTTTCGCACGGCAGACGAATTTATAGACACTTTATCAGCACCACTATCCAACAGGGCTTTCACATCTTCAACGGCCGAAATCCCACCTCCCACGGTAAAGGGAATGTTTATGGCTTTGGCCACTTGTTTAACAAGGGAGCGTAACGTCTTGCGTTTCTCCTGGGAAGCAGAAATATCCAAAAATACCAGTTCATCCGCTCCTGAATCCGAGTAATACTTTGCCAGTTCTACAGGATCACCTGCATCTCGAAGTTCCTTAAAATTCACCCCTTTCACAGTTCTTCCTTCTGCAATGTCCAAACAAGGGATTATTCTTTTTGTTGTCATACAATGTTCTATTAGTTTGTTTTTTCGATAAAACTGGATAATTCCTTCAGAGAAATGCGTCCCTCATAAATGGCTTTGCCCACTATGGCTCCCTCACAACCTACCCCTGCCAGATCCTCAATATCCTTCATACTGGTCACGCCTCCGGAGGCTATTAAAGAAATTGAAGGGAAAATGGAAAGGACCTCCCTATACAAGCTCGTTGCTGGCCCCTGCAACATTCCGTCCTTGGAGATATCCGTGCAGATGACTGACTGCACACCTTTCTCAATATATTCTTGAAGAAAAGGTCTGAGTTCAAAATCAGAGGTTTCCGTCCAGCCCTGCAGTGCAATTTTTCCCTGATTAACATCGGCTCCTAAGATAATACGCTGTGGTCCGAAATTTTCCAGCCAGCTTACGACCCGATCCGGATTCCGTACTGCGACACTTCCGGCTGTTACCTGTGCAGCACCACATTCGAAAGCCATAACCAGATCTTCATCAGCTTTAACACCGCCTCCAAAGTCAATCTTCAGGCTGGTTTTACTGGCCAGCTCCTCCAGCACCTGATAATTAACAATATGGCCGGACTTGGCGCCGTCCAAATCAACCAGATGCAGGAACTCAATGCCGTGGCCCTCAAATTGTCTTGCCATCTCAAGGGGGTTTTCGCTGTAGATCTTTTTGGTCTCATAATCTCCCTTTGAGAGTCGGACACACTTCCCTTCAATAATATCTATGGCAGGTATGATTCTCATGATGTAATATCGTTTGTTGGTAATTTTAAAAAGTTATCGAGGATTTGCTCCCCCACCGGGCCGCTTTTCTCCGGGTGAAACTGTACTCCAAAGAAGTTCTTCTTGCGCAATCCGGCGGAATAAGGAGTACCATAACAGGTAAGTGCTATTGTTTCTTCACATGCGGGAGCATAATAACTATGGATGAGATAAACATAATCCTGCTTATGAACCCCCTCGAACAAGCTTGTTTTTACTTCCGTTAATTGGTTCCAGCCAACACAGGGTACTTTCACTCCACAGTTAAATTTGCGAACGTCGACATCAAAGATTCCCAGGCCAGTGGTATCACCTTCCTCAGAAGATCGACACATCAGCTGCATCCCGAGGCAGATCCCAAGTACAGGCTGAGTGAGACCGGGAATAATAAGGTCAAGACCGTTCTCTTTGAGTTTTTGCATGGCCATTTTGGCAGCTCCGACACCTGGAAAGATAATCCGCTCTGCCGCCTGAATCTGATCAAAATTGTTGCTCAGAACGGTTGTGTACCCGCGTCTGGAAAAAGCATAGCTCAGGCTCTGGATGTTCCCGGTTCCATAGTCTAAAATAAGCACCTCTTTTTTGCCTGCACCTGCCATTACAAAAGACCTTTTGTGGTGGGTAAAATCATTTTTGATGCATCGCGTTTTACCGCTGCCTTAATCGCTTTTGCAAAGGCTTTAAAGATCGCTTCAATTTTGTGGTGCTCGTTTTCGCCTTCCGCCTTTATATTGACATTTGCCTTTGCTCCCTCGGCAAATGAACGGAAAAAATGGGAGAACATTTCGGTAGGCATCTTCCCTATCATCTCTCTTGTGAAATCTGCTTCCCATACCAGGAAATTCCTCCCCCCAAAGTCAAGAGCCACATGGGCCAGGGAATCATCCATCGGCAGGTAAAATCCATAACGCTCGATACCTCTTTTGTCTCCCAGGGCTCTGGCAAAGGCCTCTCCCAGTGCAATCCCGGTATCTTCAATGGTGTGATGCTCATCGACTTCCAGATCCCCATCGACCTTCAGGTTAAGGTCTACCTGACCGTGTCGAGAAAGCTGATCCAGCATGTGGTCGAAAAATTTAATTCCGGTATCTATAGTACCTCTTCCCGTTCCATCGAGGTTGAGATCCAAAGCAATACGGGTCTCATTAGTGTTCCTGTTAAGCGTCACCCGGCGCTTGGGCAGGTATAGGAGTTCAAAAATATCCTTCCAGTCCGGAGTCGATAAGGCGACAACCTGTTGAATTTCCTCTAGACTTAAATTGCTTTCTTCTTTACCCAGGGCCTCGTGGGTATTGATAAATATCCCTTTACAGCCAAGGTTCCTGGCCAGCTCCATGTCCGTGAGTCGGTCTCCAATAACATAGGAGTTTTCCATGTCGTACTGGGTGGGGTCCAGATATTTTTGAAGCAGGCCGGTCCGGGGTTTACGAGTGGGCGCATTATCCTGTGGAAAACTGCGATCGATAAGAATATCATCGAATACAATGCCTTCTCCCTTGAGAATATTCAACATCAAGTTCTGGGCAGGCCAGAAATCTGCTTCGGGAAAAGAATCGGTGCCCAGGCCGTCCTGATTGGTCACCATCACCAGCTGGTAGTCGAGTTCAGCAGCAATCCGAGCCAGATACTGAATGGATTTGGGATAAAATTCTAACTTTTCAATGCTGTCTACCTGGTAATCCACCGGTTCACGAATAATGGTTCCGTCCCGGTCAATAAATAAAACTTTTTTTCTCATGAATATTCTGGGATAAAAATTGCAATAACAATTGATTTTTGCAGTTCAACATTCTTTAAAAGCTTTTGGCCACCTCGAGCAATCGATCATTTTCCTGTGGAGTCCCTACTGTAATTCGCAGGCTTTGCTCACAATGAAGCTCTTTGGATCGGTTGCGAACCACTATTCCCGCCTCAAGAAACTGGTTGTACCTGCGCTGCGCATCATCCACCCTAACCAGCAGAAAGTTAGCTTCGGAAGGAAAAACCTTTTGAACAAATGGCAACAATTCCAATCGGGCTTTCAAAAGAGCTCTCTGATCCAGGATTTCTTTAATTTCTCTTTCGATACCCGTTGTGTCCTCCAGGCGTTCTAAAGCAACCTGCTGGGTAAGGAGGTTTACGTTATAGGGCAGTTTAATTTTGCTCAGAAGATGGATAATCTCCCGCGAAGCATATCCCGCTCCCAACCGAGCTCCCGCCAAACCATAGGCCTTGGAAAAAGTCTGCAGGATGACCAGATTGGGGTAATTATCCAGCATTTTAAGCATGGAAACCGAGGAAAAATCAGCATAAGCTTCATCCAGAACTACTATTCCCGGAAAGTTATCCAGCAGCGCGGTAATAGATTCTGTATTCAGCCTATTTCCACTGGGATTGTTGGGGGAACAAAGAAAAAGCAGCTTGGTCCTGTCATCTACCGCCTGCGTAACGGCCTGCAAATCCGGCTGAAAATTTGGGTCTAAAGGCACTTCACGCACCCGTACTCCGTTGATGCGGGAAAGTATGCCATACATCCCATAAGTAGGTGGCAGGGTAATGACGGAGTCCTTTCCCGGCTCACAAAAGCAGCGAATAACAAGATCTAGCAGCTCATCACTGCCATTTCCCAGGATGATTTTGCTCGGAGCTATCTGTTTTAATTCAGCCAGCTTGTTTTTTAATTTTTGTTGCTGCGGATCCGGGTACCGGTTAAGACCGCTTTCAAAGGGATTCTCATTGGCATCCAAAAAACTCATTCCCGACTCCATGGCAAATTCTTCCCGGGCTGAAGAATACGACTGTAGATCGGAGAGGCTTTCCCGGAGCAAAGTCCGTGGATTAAATATTTTCATCTGTAGTGTTCTTAGTATTTATACGAATTGAAACGGCCCTTTGGTGGGCAATCAAACCTTCCGCTCGGGCCATTGTTTCAATGGCTGGTCCTATTTCCTGAAGTCCTTCTCTGGAAATTTCCTGGAAAGTAATGGCTTTCTGAAAACTATCGAGATTCACCCCGCTGTACTGCTTGGCATATCCGCCAGTAGGCAGGGTATGATTGGTACCCGAAGCATAATCTCCAGCACTCTCCGGAGCAAAGGGCCCCAGAAAGACCGATCCGGCGTTGATCACTCCCCGGGCATAAAAATCATTGTCCCGGGTATTGACAATAAGATGTTCCGGAGCATACTGGTTGACCAGGTTCAGCATTTGTTGCGGTTCCTCCAACAAGATAAAACGGGCATGTTTTAAAGCAGCTTTGGCTATTTCCATCCTGGGTAGTGTCGTGATTTGCACTCCTACCTGCTCTCTTACATCTTCCAGCAGATCCAGCGAATCGGAAACCAGTACCACCTGAGAGTCGCTACCATGTTCAGCCTGAGACAGCAAATCCGCGGCAACATAGGCCGGATTTGCTGTGGAATCTGCTACTACCAGCAATTCTGAAGGTCCTGCAGGCAGATCAATAGCTACCCCTCTCTGCTGGGCTTCTTGTTTGGCTGCCGTGACATATTGGTTACCGGGCCCAAAGATCTTGTAGGTTCGGGGAATTGTTTCGGTACCCAGGCTCATTGCAGCGATAGCCTGAATTCCTCCCACTTTCAGTACCTGGGTGACCCCACATAACCGGGCAGCATATAGAATAGCGGGGGCAACTTTGCCTTGTTTATCCGGAGGCGAACAGAGAACGATTTCCTTACATCCGGCAATTTGTGCTGGTATGGCCAGCATTAACACCGTCGAGAATAA
>JAJUIC010000121.1 GCA_029265595.1 Flavobacteriaceae bacterium | reverse complement strand
TACATGAACATATCAAAGACGCCTCCAATTCAACCTAATAGTATAACTCATCCGTCTTTAGATTCAAGAACCGCTGGGTGGCAAAGAATGTACTGAGCCAGGTGATCAATATTCCCAGCAGGAAAACAGCTGCGAATAGTCCTATCAACAGATAGGTGTCACTGAGCAGTGCCAGTTCCGGAAAACTCCGGTCCATATAGTACAAGACGGCAGCCATCCCTATTATGGCTAGCAGCGCACCCAGCATACCGAGTTTCACGCTCTGCCAAATAAAGGGTCTCCGTATAAATCCTTTAGTTGCCCCCACCATCTGCATGGTTTTAATGGTAAATCGCTTGGAATAGACCGACAAGCGGATGGAGCTGTTGATCAACAACACGGCAATGAAGGTAAAAATTCCACTAACAATCAAAATCCAGAAACTGATCCGGGTAACATTTTCATTGAGAAGCGAAATAAGCGGCCGATCAAACATCACTTCCTCTACAAAATCTTTCGAGGCAATATCAGCTGCAATGTCCTCGATTTCCCCGGAAGTAATGTAATCTGCTTTGAGATACACATCAATGGAGTTTTGCAGCGGATTGTATCCAAGAAAATCCATGAAATCCTCACCAATCTCCTTACTGTGGGCCTCCGCGGCTTCCTCTTTCGAGGTGAAGGTGGTGGATTTGGTATATTCAGCCAAAGCCAGACTCTTATTAAGCTGATCAATCTCTACTTCCTTAGCGCTGTCTTTAAGATAAATGCTCAATGCAATCTGCTCTTTAAAGTGATCTGCGATTTTTTTGGTATTCAACACCAGCAATCCGAGCAATCCAACCAGAAAGAGCACCAGGCCGATGCTCAGCACAACAGAGAAATAAGACGAAATCAAACGTCGTTTCTGATATCTTTCAAAAGATGAACTCATAGACACCCAGGGGATTTTTGGTAAAAATAAGAAAGTATATAGTTTCTTTTTCTTTAAAAGCTTCAAACTTTTCCCTTTCGCACTTTAGCCTTATTTTTGGCCATTCTCGCAACTAAAGGGAACTGATTCGAAATACCATGAAATACCATTTCAACAAGATAGAAGCTCAGTGGCAGAAATACTGGGCTGAAAATCAAACTTTCCGGGCAAGCAATGACTCTGACAAACCGAAGTATTATGTTCTGGACATGTTTCCCTATCCTTCGGGTGCAGGCCTTCACGTGGGGCATCCCCTGGGATACATAGCCAGTGACATCTATGCCCGGTACAAACGACATAAAGGTTTCAATGTATTGCATCCGCAGGGTTACGACAGTTTTGGACTACCGGCAGAACAGTATGCCATTCAGACCGGACAGCATCCTGCCGTGACCACCAAAGAAAATATTGAGCGGTATCGGGAACAGCTGGACAAAATCGGATTCTCCTTTGACTGGAGCCGTGAAGTTCGCACCAGTGATCCGGATTACTACAGGTGGACCCAGTGGATTTTTATCCAGCTCTTTGATTCATGGTATGACAACAAGCAGGATAAGGCACGCCCCATCAGTGACCTCATAGAAATATTCAATACCTCCGGAAACACCACGGTGGATGCTGTCTGCGATTCGGACGTAGAAGCTTTTAGCTCGGAGCAGTGGAAAAGCTTTAGTGAAAAAGAACAACAGGCCATTCTGCTAAAATACCGGCTGACTTATCTGGCAGAGACGGAAGTGAACTGGTGCCCTCAACTGGGAACCGTACTGGCAAATGATGAAATTGTGAATGGCGTCTCAGAACGCGGGGGGTTTCCGGTGATCAGAAAAAAGATGACGCAGTGGAGCATGCGGATCTCAGCCTATGCCGAACGCCTGCTTCAGGGACTCCAGCAGATTGACTGGTCCGATAGCCTCAAAGAAAGCCAGCGCAACTGGATCGGAAAATCCCGTGGCGCGATGGTTACCTTTCAGGTAAAGGATTATGATCATACAATAGAAGTGTTTACAACCCGACCGGATACCATTTTTGGAGTCACTTTTATGACCCTGGCTCCGGAGCACGAACTGGTTGATATCATCACCACTCCCCAGAGGAAGAAAGCAGTTGAAGATTACAAGAAGGCTGCTGCCCAGCGAAGTGAACGCGAACGCATGGCCGACGTAAAAACTATTAGTGGTGTGTTTACCGGAGCCTATGCAATTCATCCGTTCACTAAAGAACCGGTTCCGATCTGGATCGGAGATTATGTGCTGGCAGGTTATGGAACCGGAGCCGTCATGGCCGTTCCCTGTGGAGACCAAAGGGATTATGATTTTGCACGTCATTTTGCGGGCGAACCCGGAATGCCGAAAATTAAAAATATCTTCCGCGATGCAGACCTGTCCCAATCGGCTCATGTCAGTACTCCGCAGACCCACATCGATCATTCTGATTTTTTGACGGGTCTTCCCTGGAAAGAGGCCCTGCGAGTGAGTATCCAAAAGCTCGAGGAAACCAATCAGGGGTATGGAAAAATAAACTACCGACTTAGGGATGCAGTATTCTCCCGCCAGCGCTATTGGGGGGAGCCATTCCCGGTGTACTATGTTGACGGCATGCCTCAAATGATTGCGCAGGAGCACTTACCCATCCGACTTCCCCAGGTGGAAAAATACCTGCCAACAGAACAAGGCGACCCACCACTGGGAAATTCCAGCATGTGGGCCTGGGACACCAAGCGCAATGAAGTAGTGGCAAACCAGGAGATTGATCACCAAACGGTCTTTCCTTTGGAGCTGAACACCATGCCAGGCTGGGCAGGTAGCAGCTGGTATTTCTTCAGGTATATGGATCCCCACAACGAAAAAGAATTTGTTTCTAAAGAAAGTCAGGCGTACTGGGAAAACGTCGATTTATATATCGGTGGAAGTGAACACGCAACAGGCCACCTGTTGTACGCCAGGTTCTGGACCAAGTTCCTAAAGGACAGGGGCTGGGTGAGCGTGGAAGAACCCTTCAAAAAGCTCATCAATCAGGGGATGATCCTGGGCAACAGTGCCTTTGTATACCGACTGGAGGGACAGAATACTTTTATCTCCCACAACAAAATCGGGGACCACAGGGTACAACCTATACATGTAGATGTATCCCTTGTGAATACCTCGAACGAACTGGATTTGGAGGCTTTCCGCAACTGGCGGGCGGAATATAAAGATGCCAACTTCATCCTGGATGATCAGGGAAGGTACCTCGTGGGCAGGGAGGTGGAAAAGATGTCCAAATCCAAATACAACGTGGTCAATCCGGATGACATATGTCAGCAATATGGAGCTGACACCCTGCGGATGTACGAAATGTTCCTGGGTCCATTAGAGCAGGCCAAACCCTGGAACACTGCAGGGATTTCAGGAGTACACGCTTTCCTTAAAAAGCTGTGGAACCTTTACCACAATGATGAAGGTTTCTTTGTCTCTGAGGAAAAAGCATCCCAGGACTCGCTCAGGACGCTCCACAAAACCATTAAAAAGGTGACAGAGGACATTGAAAATTTCCATTTCAACACCGCCATCAGCACCTTCATGATATGTGTCAATGAACTCTCTGCTCAAAAATGCAACCAGCGAGAAGTGTTGGAGCCCCTGGCCATTCTGGTGGCTCCTTATGCCCCACATATTGCAGAGGAACTTTGGAAGCAACTGGGTCATCACCAATCTGTGTCTGAAGCTCCCTATCCGGAGTTTGAGCAGGAACATTTGGTGGAAAGTCAAAAAGAGTATCCAATTTCCTTTAATGGGAAAGTGCGCTTTACCATGACCCTGCCTCTGAATCTGAATAAAGAGGAAATAGAAAAACAGGTAATGCAGCACGAGAAAACCCAAAAGCAGCTGGAAGGCCGCAGCCCAAAAAAAGTTATTGTGGTACCAGGAAGAATTGTGAATATCGTGGGGTGACAAGATTACTGCAAGTAACCCTCGGGATGCAATATGGCCGGGTTTTTGCTGAGTAACAAGAACAGATTATAACCTGATAAACTATGATGGGATATTACCTTATTGCCGGACTCATATTTATAGTGAGTATTTATGTGAGCAATAGATTAAAGAGCAAGTTTAAACATTACTCCAAAGTTCACCTTCAGAACGGGATGAGTGGTAGAGAAATCGCGGAGAAGATGTTGCATGACAACGGCATCTACGATGTAAAAGTCATCTCGACTCCCGGTATGCTGACCGACCACTACAACCCGGCCAATAAAACGGTGAACCTCAGTGAAGCGGTTTATACCCAGCGCAATGCTGCCGCAGCAGCAGTTGCAGCACACGAATGCGGTCACGCCATTCAACATGCTACAGCCTACGGGTGGCTGCAAATGCGAAGCCAGCTGGTTCCTATAGTGAGTGTAGCTTCCCGCTTCTCCCAATGGGTAATCTTTGGCGGGCTGATGCTTATGGCTACCACCGCCCTGGGCAGCACCGTTCTGCTTATTGGTATTATTTTATATGCCATGGGTACGCTTTTCAGCTTTATTACCCTTCCGGTGGAATACGATGCGAGTAAACGCGCCCTGGTATGGCTGGAGCAGGAAAATATGCTCAATCCGCAGGAACACGACGCCGCAGAAGATTCTTTAAAATGGGCTGCAAGAACCTATGTAGTAGCTGCAGTAGGTTCCCTGGCTACCCTTCTGTACTTCCTGAGTATTTATATGGGAGGAAGAGATTAAAAAACCTGAAAAATAATAATCGCAGCCCCGGTCACTCCGGGGCTTTTTTTATTCCAATTGTGACCTTCCTCATAACACGCTAGCGCTTCTAATGCGATATTTGACTGATCTTTTGAATCATGACAACCAAGAACCCAGATAAGCCCTCTCAGCTACCATCGCGAAAGACTGCACCACAACACCTTCCTCACTCCCGGAAGTGGCAAGCCTTCACCACCGCTCTTATCTTATACTGCCTCAGTCTATTTGGGATGGTGGCCCTGGTGATTTTCCTGAGTGTATTGGAGCCGGAGTTTCTGAATGTATTGGATTCCTGGGGAGATCCTTGACCTTGTTCTTTCTCGGTACACGCATCTTTAACCGAAAATTACCTCAAGACTTTCAGCATTGGCGGAAAATTTCTATCTTGAATAGGTAACCGAACCTTATTAAGACACCCATGGCGAATCCAATGAACGAAAAAATAAACCTGAGATTACCCGTCAAAATCAGTTATTCAGCCCTTGAGGCCTACCTGCGAAAAGAACTTGTGGGCAAAAAATTCCAGAAAGATGAAGGGAAAGATTTTGCAGAAGTCCTGGGAATCTCTTTAGAAGGCAGCAAGTTAGAAGATTTTGACCTGCAGGCGGATATTGACGCCCTAATGCTCTCTTCTATCTTCAAAAACAGAAGGGTCCGGGTGGTTGTGGATATTGCCCTGGATTTTCAAAGAAACACCCAGGTGGTCTCTGTGAGGGATTTCAGAGTGGACATTAAAAGTAAAAGCTGGCTGGTAGACAATGCTTTGGAAGCGGTGGTAAATGCTTTTTTGTACGATCGCCTCAAGAAACGCATGCAGTTTGATTTGCGGGACCTGATTAAAGGTAAACTAAGTGAAATCAATACCAAACTGGAATCCCCACAGCAAGCTACCG
>JAJUIC010000032.1 GCA_029265595.1 Flavobacteriaceae bacterium | reverse complement strand
TTCAGACTGTTTCTGGCTGCGCTGGTACTGCAAATCGCCTTCTTTGACAACTTTGGAATTCCGTTCTGGGTAACCGTTCTTACGACTATTGTCCTTATTTGGTTGTACACCTTTCGAGGAGGAATAAAAACAATTGTCTGGACCGATACCTTGCAAACAACTTTTTTAATCCTTGCGGTTATTATCAGTTTGTACATTATTATGGATCACCTGGATCTTAATATTGGAGGAGTCGCAGCAGTGGTTTCCGAGAGTGATATGTCCACAGTTTTTGACTGGGACTGGCGCTCGGACACGAATTTTTTTAAAAATTTCCTTGCCGGAATTTTTATTACCATTGCCATGAATGGTCTTGATCAGAACGTGATGCAGAAGAACCTGACCATTGACAACACGCGCGATGCTCAGAAAAACATTTTCTGGTTCTCCCTAACGTTTTTCATTGCAACTGTTCTATTTCTGGCCCTGGGGGTAATGTTGTACAAATATGCTGCAGATAATGGAATAGCCATTCCTGCAAGTACGGACGATTTGTATCCCATGCTGGCTCTGGAACATTTTGGAATTGCAGCAGGAATCGTGTTTATGCTGGGGATTATCGCCGCAGCATTCTCAAGTGCCGATTCAGCCCTTACCGCCCTTACCACCTCCTTTTGCGTAGATATTCTTAATGTACCTAAACGCAAAGTGGAAAGCCAGAAAAGAACCCGGTTTCTGGTTCACATCGGGTTTACTGTCGTGATGTTCCTGGTAATTGTTGTCTTTAGTGAACTCAACGATAGCAGTGTGGTGAATGCAGTATTTAAAGTAGCAGGATTTACTTACGGACCGCTGCTTGGATTGTTCGTCTTTGGTTTGATATCCAAGATTCAGGTTCGGGACCGATTTGTACCCATAATTTGTATCTTGTCTCCTATTATTTCCGTAATCCTTGACTCCAACTCTGAGGAATGGTTTAACGGATATAGTTTTGGATTCGAAATCCTACTGGTCAACGCTGCTATCACCTGTTTAGGTTTATTACTATTGAGAAGGAAAAATCCTGAATTAACACAAGCTCAAAAATCTTAAATATGAAAAGCCAACGCACTTCGGTTAAAGCCTTCCTGTTTCTAATGATTGGTTTATGGAGCATCAGTGGATTTGCCACGAGCGCAAAGGATAGTATTTACCTTCGGGTGAATCAGGTAGGATACCTGGAGGAGGATCAGAAAGTAGCCATTGCTTTTTCTGATTCCCGCGTGCGAGGTGAATTTCAGGTTCGCGACGCCCAAACTGATGCCGTGGTTTATTCCGGGAAACTACGTAAAGCAGACGCCAGGGACTGGGGAAAGTTCAAGCATTTCTACTATATGGACTTTTCTGATTTGGATGCAGAAGGGCGGTATTATATTTCTGTCAATGGTCCGGCCAAACCCTCTCAGGAGTTCGGGATTGGAGGAGGCCACTCCTATAAACATTATCAGGAAGATCTGATAGGGTTTATGCGGCAGCAACGCTGCGGCTATAATCCCTTTCTGGACATGGTCTGTCATCAGCATGATGGCAGAAGCATGTATGGCCCCATGCCTGATTCCACTTATGTGGATGTGAGTGGAGGCTGGCACGATGCAGGAGATCAACTAAAATATTTAATCACTTCCAGTAACGCTACAGCCAGGATGTTAAAGGCCTATGAAATGGCGCCGGAGAAGTTTGATGACAAAGTAGATGCCCTGGGACATCCAGAGCCAAACGGAATTCCAGATGTTCTGGATGAGGCAAAATGGGGTCTGGATTGGATCCATAAGATGCATCCCAAACCAGGTCAGTTGTTTCACCAGGTAGCAGACGATCGAGACCACCTGGGTATGAAATGGCCCAATGATGACCCTTCGGATTACGGGTGGGGTCCCAATAGCTACCGGGTAGCCTATTTTGCCAACGGGGAAGCTCAGGGCCTTCGTGAGCATAAAAGTAAAGCTACCGGTATTGCCAACCTTGCCGGTCGTTCTGCGGCCGCTATGGCCATAGCTGCACGTATCTGGAAGGAAGAACTGGATGATCCGGTTTTCGCTGAAAAATGCCGGGTTGCAGCTTTGGAATTGTACCGGATGGGGAAGGAACAGGAAGGCTATCAGCAAGGGAATTCCTATGGGTCTCCCTATAGGTATAATGAAGATACCTGGGCAGATGATATGGAATGGGGAGCAGCCGAACTATACGCCCTAACGGGAGAGGATCATTATCTGCAAGACGCCGTACATTATTCAAAGATGGCCAATACGGTCTCCTGGACTGATAAAGAAGATGCGGAACATTACAGGTATTATCCCTTTGTTAATGTAGGGCACTACGCCCTATATGAACACGCGGACCCACAGACCCAAGACCAGCTGGCCGATTATTACCGGCAAGGTATTGAACATACGATCGCCCGCAGTAAAAACAATGCCTACCAGATCGGAGTTCCTTTTATCTGGTGCTCCAACAACCTGACGGTGGCCTTGATCACCCAGATTATTCTTTATGAAGAAATGACCGGAGACACACAATACAGAGATTTTATGCTGGCACAGCGGGATTGGTTATTTGGGAGAAATCCCTGGGGAACTTCCATGTTCATGAATATTCCTCAGGAGGGAGAATATCCCCAGGATGTTCATACCAGTGTATGGTACCTGACCAGGGAAGAGGTGCCGGGAGGTCTGGTTGATGGGCCGGTTTATGCTGAAGTCTACAACAGTCTGACTGGGCTGCATCTTGCAGAACCCGACGAATTTGAAAAGTTCCAGAATGAATTTGTGGTGTATCACGATGACTTCGGAGACTACTCCACCAATGAACCCACTATGGATGGAACCGCTGGTGCCATATTCATGATGGCCTACTTTGGGGAGCCGGTAGAAAAAAAGGAATAAATGAAATTAGAAACCCTTCGATACGATTTACAACTAAAAGACACCTTTAGAATCAGTCATACGGCCAGAGATGTCCAACCCACTTTAATCGTGGTGCTTTCTGAAGGAGGGTATACGGGGTATGGAGAGGCGGCAGCCACTTCTTATTATGGAGTGAGCGTGGAAGGTATGAGTGAATTGATTCAGAATCTGGTCCCAAAGATTCAAGAAAACATTCACAGGAAGCCAGAAGAAGTGTGGGAAGTTCTAAACCCCTATTTTAAAGGCAATTCCTTTGCCCAATGCGCGTTGGATATTGCGATGCATGATCTGCATGGAAAACGCCTTGGTAAGCCCTTATATGAGCTTTGGGGCTTGACCCTGGAGAACCTGCCCCTTTCAAATTACACCATTGGCATAGATACTGCGCAGAAGATGGTGGAAAAGGTAAAAGCTTTTCCATGGCCACTCTATAAGATTAAGCTGGGTACGGAGGATGACCTTGGACTGGTGAAAGAATTGAGGAAACATACGGATGCAGTTTTTAGGGTGGACGCCAATGGCGCCTGGACTGCCCAGCAAACCATTCAGTATTCTTATCAGCTTAAGGAATTGGGGGTGGAGTTTATCGAGCAGCCCCTTCCGGCTGATGATCTGGAGGGAATGAAACAGGTATATGCAGAATCCGTGTTACCCATAATAGCTGATGAGAGTTGTATTTCGGAAGATGATGTTCGCAAATGTAAGGGTTACTTTCACGGAGTGAATGTGAAACTAACCAAATGCGGAGGTCTTACTCCTGCCCGCCGGATGCTGCAGGAGGCCAGGGAACTAGGGCTGAAAACAATGGTCGGTTGTATGACGGAATCCACAGTGGGCCTTTCAGCTATCGGGCATCTCTTACCGATGCTAAATTATGTGGATATGGATGGTGGAATGCTAATAAAGAACGATATTGCAGACGGAGTGAAAGTTTATAATGAAAAAACCCATTTTCCAGATAGAAATGGAACTGGGGCACTATTACTTCGATAAAACAGATTAAATCATTATTTGTATGAAAACAATTTTAAGATCCGCTTCTCTCTTGTTTCTTTCGGGACTGCTCCTGGTGGGGTGTAATGAAGGTGCTGAGGTGAAGGAGGAAAAGGAAAATGTTACTTCAAGTTATATTATTGAAGTGAAATCCCAGTACGCACCGGATCGACGCGTGGCTATTTTTGATGTTGAAAGTGAAAAACAAGGAGACCAGTATGTACTGAGAGGAGAGTCCAATCTCCCGGATGCTGTTAAAACCCTCAAAAATCAGCTGGATGCAGAAAACATCCGTTATGTGGATAGTATTGCCATGCTACCGGCTGCCGATTTAGAGGGAAAAACTCATGGGGTGATCCAAATATCAGTTGCGAATCTTCGATCCAGACCCTCGCACTCTTCTGAACTGGTGACGCAAGCCACTTTAGGTACACCGGTTAAAGTGTTGAAAAAGAATGGGAGCTGGTATTATATTCAGGCTCCAGACGGATACCTTGCATGGGTGGATTACGGAGGTGTCACGCCAATTGATGAAGATGCCCTGAAGCAATGGCGGGCTACAGAAAAGGTAATTTATATGGAACCGTATGGTTTTTCTTATGAAGAGCCCAATCGCGATGCTCAGGTGGTATCAGATGTAGTAGCCGGTGGAATTCTGGAACTGGTAGGGGAAGAAAAGAATTTCTACAAGGTGAGATACCCCAATGACAGAGAAGCCTATGTAGAAAAAGCGTATTCCATGCCTTACCGGGATTGGATTGAAAACCTTTCCCCTAGTGAAGAATCTCTGATTGCCACTTCTATGACCATGAAAGGGGTGCCCTATCTGTGGGGAGGAACCTCTGCCAAGGGAATGGATTGTAGCGGGTATACCAAAACGATTTTCTTTTTGAACGGAATCATACTGCCGCGAGATGCATCGCAACAAATTCAGGCTGGAATAGAAGTGGATTCTGAGAAGAATTTTGAAAACCTTCAACCCGGGGATTTATTGTTTTTCGGAAGGAAAGCTACAGAGGATGCTCCTGAGCGAGTTGTACACGTTGGGATGTGGATTGGCGACAATAAGTTCATCCATGCCATGGGGGATGTGCATATCAGTAATTTTGATCCGGAAGCTGAAGATTTTGATCAGTATAACTACGATCGCTACCTGCGCACCAAGCGCATTTTGGGGCAGGAGCAAGATGAGAGGCTCATTCAGCTTGCTCAGAGTGATTTGTTCATGGACGGACTATAGGAATTCCTAGAGAAGCCTGGGATTATAATCCAGGTTTGAAAATAGTAAAAGCCCTGATTTGTTTTGATCCAGATCAGGGCTTTCATCTTTTAGAAAGTTCGCTTCGGCTAAGGCTCAGGTACTCTCTCAAAAAGATAATACCCGCCTCCCTGATCCCAACTACAGAAGATAATGGTGGAACCGTCCGGTGAGACGCCGATTCCTCGAGGTTCCGCTCCATTAACCTCTGGCAGCTCCAGGGTCCACATACGCTGGTTTTGTTCGTCTCGGAAATGAATGGTGGAAGGTTTTATGCCACTGGAACGCACTGCTGCGAACAGACTACCGTTTGGCATAATCTGAATGGCACTGGAGCCTGAACTGGTACTGGTGATATTTTCCTGGAAGGAGTAAGTTGTTCCTTTGTCTGCGCTGCTGAACACCTGAATAAGGGGACGACCCGGATCTGGAAAATAAAGCCTCATTCCGTCCTGTGACATATCGAAGGTTCTGGAAAGGTTTCTTCCCTCCAGGTTGAGGGTTCGAAGCAGTTCAAATCCTGCCGGATTTTCAGGATCAGGACGAAGTACATAAAGAGGGTCTTCTCCAAAAAGGGAAGCTGCATAGATTTCCCCTTTATCGTTGACCCGGGGAGAAGTGATAGCACGGTTGCCCTGAGGAACCTGCCATACTGCAATACCTTCTCCGGTCTTAGCATCGATCTTTATCAGGTTTCGGTTCCGGCCCACCAAAATGTTGCCATCCAGGTCCGTCCCGATACCATTTATCGGGTTGAGGTTATAGGTTTCTCCTTCAATATTAACTGCGGTCAAAGGGGAAAAGGGAGCATCCGAGCCATCAGGATTCTTGATTATCAGGCTGCCGCGGTAATCCGCCAGCCACAGTTTTCCATGACCATCCCATTCTGCCCCATAACCTGCACCTGAAGGGGCCACCTGGCCTTTAAATTCATAATGCGGGGCAGGAACTTCAATTAAATCGTCCAGGGGTTCCTCGCTTTTAAAGAGTCTCAGCCTTTGATGTGGAGAGTAGCTGATGTTGCGACCATCGCTTGCCAGTACGCGGTGATAAAGCGACACAGGTTCTCCAAGGGTTGCATCTTCCAAAAGCTGGAACCAGAACCTTTCTGTTTTCTTGAAACTTGTATTCCTTCCCATGTATTCATCCACCAGTAGATCTTTAAATCCCTGGTCACGAGCCACCTGATAAACATAAGCTACAAAATCCCCGTCGCTGTCAGGGGAAGCATCCCAGCTTATATCATACATGGCCTCCAGATCCCTTACTGCATAGGTATTACGGTCATGATGTGAAGTAATCTCTGGTGCAATCGGCCGGCGGTTGCTCAGGGGTAGTAATTGAGCCCGAACCACCTCATTTTTGATCTGGCCCTTTAGGTGCAGAGCGCCAACGGATAAGAGTTCCTGTAAATCCCCATATCCCATGGGAGGAGTATTGGAGGAATCTGTATCCTCTCCAGGACCCAATAAGGATTGCAGCCTGGAGGATAGTTCACTCGCGTCCAGCGCCAGGCCAAAGCGACCTTTTCGGATTTTCAAATGGTTGCTGAGGTCCATCAGTAGTTCACCATCCTCGGTATTTCTACCGACAAACAGTGTGAAATTTCCCTGTCTGATTGCTCGTTTTGACAATCCATCCAGGGTTGCGGATATCTTTAACTGGCCGGCATCGAGCAAAGCATCTACCGTACCGATCGCAGCCTCCCTCTGAGGAAGTCTTCGTACAGGGGCAAAAACTCCACTAAAACTTTCGGATAGATCGATATCCTGGCGGATTTGATGCCCATTCACTCCCAGCATGGCAGAAGGGAGAATAGACGAATCCAAAATTTTCATATTCTGGGCATCTCTTTCCTTTATCTCATAGGTAGTATAGGCAATGGAATCCTGCTCATAGAAAACGTCCATGATCGTGATGGTATTGGTGGGAGCAAGGTCCATGGTCAACCAGGCCCTTGGTCCGGAACCTGCAGCACCTGTGTTGAGCAGATGGAGATTGCCTCTCTTACCCGGGTAGAAAGCGTGTTGATGGCCGCTGATATAGGTGTGCACCTGATACTGTTCCAATAGCTGTTGTAATCGCTCCGGATCATCCAGCACATTGCCCCTGGAATCTCGTTCCTGAGCGACACTGTAGAGCGGCATATGCCCCATTAAAAACCGGTATTTCGCCGCGCGAGCCTCAGGTCTGTTAAACTGCTTTTCCATCCAATCCAGGTTTTCCTCAGTGATTTTGGAGGAAGAAGCCTCCCAGGATACAAAGAATATATCATCCAGCACAAAAGAATAATAGTTGGGGAAAAACTCCCGATCTACAAATTCAATTCCCGGATCGGCCTCGGGACGGTTCCAGAACTCCTGTGCAACGCGGCGTTCGACCGGATAAGATCGGGGTCCATCATGGTTTCCAAGGGTAAATGCAAATGGTATTGCTGCCTTTCGCAAAGGACCGGCTACGTGTTTTTCGAATCCCTGCCACATTCTTCGAAGATGTGCCGTATCTGAAATCCCCATTCCGGCCACCATGTCTCCGCCACTGATTACTAGATCGGGCTTCCAGATCCGGGGGATTCGTTGGATGATGCTGTCTACCTGCCACTGGTAATCGGCCGCTCCCAAACCAGAATTCAAATCGCTTATCACGGCTATTCTCGTGTCTCCCCGGACGGGAAGTTCAGGGGATGGATGTGAGGCCACAAGGCGCACCGCATCGGCCTGAATTTTTCCCTGATCAGCTCCTCCCAAAACCTCCAATGAGTCACCCGTACCCAAAGGATAATTTCCCAGAATGTTCCAGCGGCCGGCCCTGGAAAGATCCGTTTGATCAAAATCCAGGGTGTCTCTGCCCTGGGAATGATGAACAACATACCTCACCCCTGGACTGTTCTGTGGATCCACAGGCCACCAGGCGGCCAGTTGGTAAATTTTAAGTGGAATTTCTTCAAAGGAATAAATGGCCTTATTCAGTCCCTGATTTGTAGATGCCTGACGGGAAGGAGTAGAACCATAGTGGTTCAGTAAATTGGTTTCTTTCCACCAACCGATTTCCCTGTAGAAAGGGCTATCTGTGTCGATGGTATAGATATCCGGTTTTTCGGAAGGTGTTCTTTCGCTGAGTATTAAAGCACTGGCATTTTTTCTAAGACTATTTCTGTTTCCACCGACTATGTCGGCCGGAATATTGACTACTTCCCCTGCGGCGATCATCGCCGAGGAGCCTCCTCCATCGAGATTGACTGCTTCCACAGCCCCTGCACTCATCATTAGTGTCGCCAGCTCAGGAAGGGTGACGCCTGCACTGGTGGGTTGACGGCCGTCGACCACCATCCAAATCAAGGTGTTTTTGTCCTGGTATCCTATGGCAGAACGAGGGTGTCTGATGGTATGGCTTCCCCCAAAACCTTCCTCAGAAGAGGTGACATAAAGTGCTCCTTCTTTGATCAGAACGGGACCGGCACCTACTGCGAGGTTTGGGTTAATGCGGCTTTCCTTAGCCTGCAGACTGGGTGTAAAAAGGAATTTTGGCTTTTCTTCCCAGCCGGAAGCATGGCTCCAAAAGACTAGGGGTTCACCATTGTGCATCCCGAAGGCGCCTCGTGGCCGGGTATAATGGGTGCCGGGAGAAATGAGTTCTCCATCTGCGATCAGCAGGCTCACGGAACGGTCACTGGAAAAATAACCTCCGTTAAGGGCTAAAATACTGTTTGTTCGTGCTGCAGTTTTCTGGGTGGTCTCCCGATGGGTATTACTGCCGGTGGCTCGTAAATTCAGGTTGGGATCCGTGAGGTCTACCCGGGCATAGACGGCGCGATATCTGGCACCATCCTCCAGTTGGCCATTGCTCTCAAAAACTTCAATAGAGGGAGGCAGCAGGATATTCAGGTCTTCCCGGGGCTCCCATTGCACCTGAATTTCCTGCCCCAAAAGGAAAGCCGGTACCAGCCATAAGAGGATGGTCCATAAATTTAGTTTGAACCGCATAAGGTTTGTCTTGGATGATTATTAGTACAATAAATACCTGGCTCTTTTCTCTTGAAAGGCTTGGAGGTCTTTTTCCCAACCCTGAACAATTTCTTCAGGAGTCTTACCCTCATCTAAAGCTTCCCGTACCGATGAGGTCCCCAGCAGCCCGTCAATCCTTCCCTGACGCCATTCAAATTCCTCAGGATAAAGCGTTTTAATGGCATGAAGGATATAGACCCCTGCTTTTGCAGATTCAAAAACATCCCTGTCGGTGATACGCATCTCCACTGCCTGAACCTGCTCATCCACAAACTTAGGAGGCCAGATTTCAATGCCATCCACAACTCTTCCGGGTGTGTAGCTGGTGGGATGAAATTCTACTCCTTCGAGCTGATACTGGTTGAGCTGGTCAGCTAGCTGGGAGGCATTCACCCAGGTAGCACCAATACGCTCAAAAGGATATTCTGTTCCCCTACCTTCAGAGAAATTGGTTCCTTCCAACAGACAGGTGGCCGGATAGGCTTCTGCCGTTTGGATGCTGAGCATATTTGGAGAGGGCTTTATCCAGGGAAGTCCGGTCTGGTCATACCACTGGTCCCGTTTATAATGCTGAAGGGGAATGACCGTTAGCGCTGCTTTTTGCAGGCCGTTGGCTTCCCGCTCTCCGTTGTACATTAAAGCCAGTTCTCCTACCGTCATTCCGTGTGTAACCGGTATGACGCCCACTCCCGTGTTGGGTTCGATGGGTTTGCCGACGGGACCGTCTACATAAGTAGCTGAAATGGCATTGGGACGATCCAGAACGACAAATGGAATTCCTTCTTCTGCGGCGGCCTCCTGTACTCTGAGCATGGTTTTAATATAGGTATAGAACCTGGCGCCAATATCCTGTATATCAAAAACCAGCACATCTACCTGTTCCAAAAGCTCCGGGGTGGGCTTGCGCATTTCTCCATATAGGGAAATGATGGGTACCCCTGTTTTTGGATCCGTCCCATCGGCCACATGCGTGTCTTCCTCCCCGCGAAGCCCGTGTTCCGGACCGAAAAGCAAACTTAGCTCCAGCTCGGGGTTATCGTGAAATAGATCAATCAGATGGGTTCCATCAGGCAGTACTCCGGTGTGGTTGGTAACCAGTCCCACCCGCTTTCCTTTTACCAGATGGTAGTATGCCGGACTAAAAAGCTGTTGCGCCCCTATTTTCACAGGGTCGAGCTTAAGGGCCTCCACCTTCTTTCTCAAATCAGGCAGTAGCTGATAGATGTTAGCGCCTGGACAGCTGGTTTGGGCCTGATCCTTATGACCTGAAATGGCCTCAGGGGCTATTTTGTACTCTTTTGCCAGGGCCAGTACCAGTTTTTCCAGAGGTTCCTGCTGCGCGGGAGTAAGCTGGTCCGAATCAAAGCGCCCTTCCACAACGATCAGTGCATGCCCAGAAAGATCGTAGTCCGTGTTGGAGTCTCCCTGATACTGTAATTCCCGGCCCACGGCTACCGATCCGTCTACAGCAATATAAAAATGATAGGGTACATCCGGCCACGGATGCTTTGGAGTACCATCTCCAAGAGCTCCTGAACTAAAGGAAAACTGCTGCAAAGCCTGTAGTTTTTCCTGAATACTTCGCTGTGGCTGCTGCTGGGTTCCGGTGTGATGAATCGTAATATAACGGGGGATATGGCGGATCAGCCCTTCTTTGGAAGGCTGGGCGCTCCAGTCTTCCCGGCTGAGAATATCGAGTTGGTCTACCTCGATCTGGGCCGAAAGCTTTATTGTTGAAAGAAATAATATTCCGGCTAGAAGTAGGGGAAGTGATCTCATGGTATGTCTTGTTGAAGAATTGCTAATTAAACCTGTATGTTGAGATACACAGCGGTGTGCAACTTTGTCTACAGGTACTTCTGATAAAGGTTGTAAAGTATTTTTAATTCGTCATCACTAAGGACGGGTTGTATATCCTTTTGTATAAAGTGAAGTTTAAAGGCCCGAACGGCAGCGGGCATATCACTGGTATCGTAGCCGATAATCCGCAGGGCTTCGCGGGGATTGATGGTGATATCAAGGCTGTCGGTGGAACTGCCTCCGACCATCACTTCACTTTTGGCTACCCGGAGCTGGCGGGTGCGGGTCAAATCCTGATCCTGAACTTTTAAACTGTCTCCTAACACTTTCGGTGTTACTGCAATGTCGTCGTACCACAGCCCGAAACCTTCTTCTGCCAGTTTTTTCCAGGGGAAATTTGCATTAGGATCTACCTTCCTGGAAGGTGCGATATCCGAATGTCCGATGAAATTAGCCGTTGGAATCCCATGGCGATCTTTTAATACGTGCAACAAATCCAGGAGACTCTCTATCAGTTCCTCCGAAAAGGGCTCATAACCATTGTTGTCCAGCTCGATACCAATAGACGAAGAATTTAAATCCTCGTTGTTGCCCCACTTTCCGATTCCTCCATGCCAGGCTCTGTAGTAGTCATTAAGCATTTGGTAGACCTCTCCATTCCTTCCGATTACATAATGGGAACTCACGGAAGTCCTGGGAAGGGTGAAGGTGCGAAGGGTTTGGTCAACAGAATGTTGCGCAGTGTGGTGAATGACCACGTAATTGGGCTTGCGCAGGTTGAAATTGGTGGTTCCTACCCAAATTGGTCCATAATGAAGGCTGTCATCACCTCCATGGCGCGGCGGAAACTGCCGCAGTTCTTTGCTGTATTGTTTGGCTTGTTGCCGGTGATCCCGATTCGTCTTGGAATAGGGATGACTCGAACAGGCCCACAGCAATACCAGGGGGATGATGACAACCAGTAAATTTGACAGTCGCTTCATAAGGACTTACAAGCTTTAAAATTTCCAGCGTACGAAAGCCTCCATTGCTTCATAATCCGCCAGGCCGAGGTCGTGGTAGGCTTGTGCAGTTTCCCGGTTGCGTTCCTGCGCACGTACCCAGAATTCTCGCTCGTCATCCCCGGGGAAAACGGGCCGGTCTTTTTGAGACTGGTGCTGGAAAATGGCCAGTTTCTTTCGTTCCACTTCCTGAGGGGATAGTGGTACGGCCATTTCAATTTCATGGGTCTCAAATTCGTGCCATGCGCCTCGGTACATCCAGAGCCAGCAATCCTTGGTCCACTCCTCGGTTTCGCGCAGACGCTCCATGGCTTCCAGAATGATTTTAAAACATACCAGATGGGTTCCGTGCGGATCCGCGAAATCTCCGGCTGCGAAAATTTGATGGGGTTTGATCTCCTGAAGAAGCTCCATGGTCATTTTCACGTCAATGTCGGTCGGAGGATTCTTTTTGGTCTTTCCGGTTTCATAGAATGGGAGCGCCATAAAATGGATTTTGTCATCGGTCAGTCCGGCGTACCGGGCTCCTGCGATGGCCTCGGCCTTACGAATGAATCCTTTGACATCCCGAATTTCCGGCAAATCAATTTGATTGGGTTCTTTCTTACTGATGAAGTCCCGCATTTTTTCATAGATTTCTTCGAGCTCTTTGGTTTCCTTTCCGATGCTCTTTTTGAAGTCTATGGTAAATTCAATATATCTCAGGACATCCGTATCCCATACCGCGGTGTTTCCTGAAGTCTGGTAAGCCACGTGTACGTCGTGTCCCTGATCTACCAGCCGGATAAAGGTTCCTCCCATGGAAATGACATCGTCATCCGGGTGGGGGGAGAAGATCACGGAGCGCTTTCGGGCGGGTTCTGCTCGTTCCGGACGCTGGGAATCATCGGCATGAGGTTTTCCTCCTGGCCATCCCGTGATGGTGTGTTGCAACTGGTTGAACACATCGATGTTGATGTTGTAGGCCGGACCCTGTTCGGTGGCGAGTTGCGCCATTCCATGCGTGTTGTAATCTTCATCGGTAAGCTTTAAAATAGGCTTCTTAAGCTCATTGGATAACCAGATGACCGCTTTTTTAATCAAAGGACGATCCCAGACACAGTCCTTTACCAGCCATGGGGTGTTGAAGCGGGTAAGTTCTGATGCTGCATCCTGATCCAGGACAAACTCCACATTGTCGGATAGCTGCAGGTAAGTGGCCGGTACCTCCCCTGAAATCTCTCCCTCAACGGCTTTCTTAATAATGGAGGCTTTTTTGGTGTTCCACGCCATTAGGACAATCTCTCTGGCCTTGAATATGGTTCCGATACCCATGGTGATTGCTTTGGTTGGAACATTTTCTTTTCCTCCAAAAGCTCTCGAAGCATCCCTTCTGGTGAGATCATCCAGAGTAATGAGTCGGGTACCGGAATTGGGTGCGGAACCCGGTTCGTTGAACCCGATGTGACCTGTACGACCAATACCCAGAATTTGAAAATCCAATCCTCCCACTTCCTCGATCTTGTTCTCGTACTGGATACAGTATTCTGCAATCTCTTCCAGCTCAAGGGTTCCATCCGGGATGTGTATATTCTCGGGATCAATGTCAACGTGATCAAAGAGCACCTCATTCATATAGGTGACATAACTTTGTCTGGAATTCGGATTCATAGGGTAGTACTCATCCAAATTGAAGGTGATGACATTTTTAAAGCTCAAACCTTCTTCCTTGTGTAACCGCACTAATTCTTCATACACTTCCGAAGGAGTCGCTCCGGTAGCCAGCCCCAGTACTGCTTTTTCCCCTCGAGCTTCTTTCTTCCGAATGATGTCAGCAATGCGACCTGCGACTTTCTTAGAAGCAATGTGTTGGTTTTCATATACCGTGACGGGTATCTTTTCAAAGCGTGTTTCTTCAAGAAGATTTAATCTTGCCATAGTTTTTATTTAAAATTTAGGTTTGTGGGAGCACAATTTAAACTAGTTCTGCGCTCTCTGTTTTTTTTGCAAATGCTTTTTCTTTTCTGAAAATATTGTCCATTACTGTTGCCACTGAGCCCAGAAGTACTGCATCTTCGCCCAGGGTGGATAAACTAATGGTTGTTTTCTCCCGCAGTTGCGCCATGCAATAGGTGTTGATCGACTGCTGAATGGGAACGGTGATAAACTGGTCCGCGGCAGCAAATTTCCCCTCGAGGATGACCATCTCCGGATTGAAAATCTGAATTAGAATAGCGATTCCCTTACCCAGGTTCATACCGATTTGTGATAGGATGCTGATGGCGAACTGATCCCCTTTATTGGCCGCGTCTATAATGGTCTTGGGGTCGAGGTTTTCCAGCTCGTGATCCGAGAGCTCCCGAAGCACCGTACTTTGTCCTTCCAGTATGCCTTCTTTTGCCATGCGTACTGCTGCAACGCCTGAGGCCACCGTTTCCAGGCAGCCGCGTTTACCACAATGACACAAAAAACCATCCTCTACCAGGGGAATATGCCCGAATTCTCCTGCAAATCCTGTGGAACCCTGATGAATATTACCATCTACAATGATTCCAAGACCCACTCCCCAGTCCATCGAGATGACCAGGATATTGTTTTTATTCCCAATTGGTGCAAAGGTATATTCTGCCAGACAGGCGCTTTTGGCGTCATTGAGAATAAAGACCGGTTTATTGAATTTCCCGCTTAATATATCTTCCAGGGATTCTGGTTCTTCTTCATTGAGGAAATAGGTAAAGTTCTTTCCTTCTTCAGAGGAGACCAGTCCGGGCATGCTAATGCCGACTCCCAGCAGTTTTTCCTGGGGAATGCTGGATTCGTCAATCAGTTGCTGGGCCATTTCATACAACGGCTCCACCATACGGGCATCGCGATCCATTACAAAGGGAACGTTCTCGTAGGTAGCCATTTTTTCATTCTGGTTGTTGAAAATAGCCATTTTGAGTTTGTATTGCTCGAGCTGAATGCCCATGACATAGAAGGTGCCTCCCTTTAACCTGTAAAGGTCCGGTTTGCGTCCCCCTATGGACTTCCCCCGGCCTTTTTTCATGACCAGACCTTCTTCCATCAGCTGGCTGAGCAGCCGGATGGAGGTCGGAGAGCTGATTTTGAAACGCTCACAAATCTCTGTATTGGTCTTGGGACCCTCGAAATAGAGCGTCTGTAGAATTCCAATCTTCTGTAGGTATTTCTTCCGCTCTACATTACTTGCTTCCTCAAAGGGGGGATGGGAAGGCAGAAAGTCGTATTTTTTGGCCATACGAGTTGCTTTCATCATGGTCAAGCCGGTATTTTGGGTGATTTTTTTTCAAACCATAAATATACTTCAATTTAAACTGGCAAAAAAGACTTTTGTAAAAATTTCGTCAAAGACGGAATCTTTACGAAAATTTAATACTTTTATATTTTCAAATAATTGACCAAATTCCTGGAAACAAATGGGTTTAAAGGAGCCTCAAGGTTCTCAGGGAGCTGGTTATCATTTACATTGATATGACTTCCACCATTACCACTGAAGAAAAGAACCGGGAAACCACTTTTGTTCCCCCTAAACGAGAACGTTATCTTTCACTGGATGTGCTTCGAGGACTGACAATCGCCCTGATGGTGATGGTCAATACCCCCGGTAGCTGGAGTACCATTTATGCCCCATTCCGGCATGCGGCCTGGCACGGATTCACCATCACGGACCTGGTGTTTCCTTCTTTTTTATTTGTCATGGGAAACGCCATGAGTTTCAGTATGCGCAAATTCAGACAGCAGCCGCATTCGGTGTTTTTTCAAAAGGTTCTTAAGCGGACGGTGCTCATTTTCCTGATCGGTTTATTTCTGAGTGCCTTTCCTTTTGTGTACTGGTCAGAAGGAGAATTGGTTCTGAAAGATTTCAGTAAGATGCGCATCATGGGCGTGCTTCAACGAATTGCCCTGTGTTATTTCTTCGCCTCTGTTTTCGTACGCTATCTGAGGGTAAAAGGTTCCGTCATACTGAGTGTCATAATTTTATTGGCCTACTGGGGTATCATGTATTCCTTTGGAGATCCTGCGGATCCTTATAGCATGAAGGGAAATGCCGCCCTGAAGTTCGATCTGCTGATTTTTAATGAAGTCAACCTCTGGAGAGGATTTGGTTTTCCTTTTGATCCGGAAGGTTTGCTCAGTACCCTGCCAGCGATTGTCAACGTCATCGCAGGATATGTGGCAGGAGTTTTTATTCAGAAGTCGGGCAATACCTTTACCTCAGTTTGGAAACTGGTGGTGGCCGGATTGGTGCTGGTTGGTCTGGGAGAACTTTGGGATGTGGTATTTCCGATAAACAAACCGATCTGGACAAGCTCTTATGTCCTGCTTTCCACAGGATGGACCCTGGTAATACTGGGCCTTCTGATTTGGATTATTGAAGTGTTGGGACAGAAAAAGTGGACCTACTTTCTGGAGGTTTTCGGGAAAAACCCGCTCTTTATTTTTGTAATGTCCGGAGTCGTGGTCATGCTGATGAATCTGATCCGAATTGGAGATACCAGTCTGAAAGGCTGGTTGTATAACAATTTTTTCCTCAGCTGGCTGGGAGATTACGATGCCTCCCTGCTGTTCTCCATATGCTATATGCTACTGATGTGGCTAATTGGTTATGTGATGGACAAAAATAAAATATACGTCAAAGTATAACCAGGAAGCGGTAATTGCCACTTTGGGTTTTTACCTCTTTAATGATCAGGCTTTTAAAGAAGAATTAAATATTGGGTTGCAGTGAAAAGCTATATCTTTGCAGCCCAAAGTATAAATCACACTAATGAAACGATTGCCTTTACTCTTTTTATTTATTTCCCTTGCTGCCACTTCTTTCCATCTTCAAGGGCAGAAAATCGCTAAACAAGATCCTCCGTTTAAGCAGTATGAGCACTCACAGTGGGTGGATTCCATTATGGAAAGCCTTTCTCCAGATGAACGGATAGCCCAACTCATTATGGTTGCAGCCTATTCCAATCGAGGAGAAGCCCATAAACAGGAAATTCTACGACTAATTGAGGAG
>JAJUIC010000091.1 GCA_029265595.1 Flavobacteriaceae bacterium | reverse complement strand
TTGTTTGGATTCGCAGATGAAATCATCTGGCCATTTCTGGTTCTGGGAGCCATAGAGATAGGAGCGTCATTAATGACCTCAAGGCAACCTTCCTATCAGCGCGCACCAGAGCATCACTGATTTGGAGGGTACCGTAAATAATAAGGTCAGAGTCCGCCACCAATAGGCAGGCTCTGACTCTTATTTTTTTGGAAGCAGGCAATGGAATAGGTTAAACTTACTTAAAAAGTAGCGGTTTTAGGAGCATCTTCAACTGCATCAGGGATTGTTGTCCTATATTTATTGTATCTATTATGACTACATGGATAGCAATAGGACGACTTTAAAAGAATATGCACGCGGAATCGTCGGAGGGCTCCTTTTTAGTTTGCCCCTTATCTATACAGAGGAGATGTGGTGGAGAGGATTCACTGCAGCTCCTTACAACCTCATTATCTATATTGTTGTTACATTCCTCCTTCTACTGGGGTTTAATAAGTATTCCGGCACCCGAAAAGGAGGCAGTTTCCTGGAACTATGTCATGAATCAGTGGAGGAAATTGGACTGGCGTTCCTGACGAGTTTCATTTTTCTACTTCTTATCAGCGAGGTTACCTTTCAGATGTCCATAATGGAGATATTGGGAAAAGTGGTGGTAGAATCCATGGCAGTGGCAATCGGAATCTCAGTGGGTACGGCGGAGCTTGGACAAAAGAATGAAGAAGATGACCAGACTCAAGAGGGTCAGGAATCTTCGGAGTCTACTGAAACGGAAGGTAACCAGAAGGAAAATGATGAAATGGAAGATGATGCAGAACCCGACCTCGGGGGACTGGTCAGCATGGTGGTCCTTTCCTTATGTGGGGCTGTTCTTTTTTCCTCACCAGTGGCGCCCACTTTGGAAATTCCTAAAATTGCGATGGCACTTTCCACCATCCACCAGGTTCTACTTTTGATATTAGCCTTGCTCCTGAGCATAGTAATCACCTATTTCAGTGACTTCATAGGCTCCAAAAAGAACAAAATTGGATTGTTTGAAATGTTTCTGCACACCATGATCGGGTTCTTGGCAGCCATTAGTAGTGCCTTTTTCCTGCTCTGGTTCTTCGGACGGGTCAATGGTCATGAATATGATTTGGTAATAGCACAGGTGATTGTACTATGCATTCCCGGAATAATTGGGGCCAGTGCAGGACGTTTATTGATAAAAGCATAATATGAACAGGAAAAAGCAGCGCTTCAATCTGGTCCAACGGGTGATCTTTATTTTCGGTCTCATCGTTCTTTCAGGGCTCTTCGGCTTTCTTATTTATGAAAGCGGACAACACAACAAGCAACCGCCCAACCTGGAAACAAGCCTTAAACACTACCCCGAAGTACCACAGCACAGTTACCGAGTTCTGGTAAGAAACACAGGAGAAGAAACAGCCAAGAATGCTTCCTTGTTTGTGAACCTCTATCAAGAGGGCGCCTTGCAAGAGAGCGCTACCCTCTCAATTGATTTCGTACCTCCCGGGTCAGAAGTAGAAGGCTGGGTCGTTTTCAAATATCCAGCAACTCCTAATGATTCCGTGGTGGTGTCCTCCATGACCTACCTCGTCCCTTGAGTTATTTTTTGAATATCATTATGATTATTTGACCTGCTGCTTCATCTTCTCCACGATACGATAAGCTGCCGGACAGATGCCAACGTTCTTTAAAGTAAGTTGAGCAATTTTGTGGAAATCCTTATGATCAGTATGAGGAAAGCCTGCACAGGCTTTTGGTCTTACATCATAGATACTGCAGTGATTATCCGGTCCAAGAAAGGGACAAGGAAGCACCTGTAACACATAATCCTGATCTTCATCCAATCGAAGGTACTGATCCACGAACTGGCTTGGCTTCATCCTAAAGTGCCTGGAGATGCGGTCAATATCCTTATTGGTAAACAACGGACCGGTAGTTTTACAACAATTGGCACAACTCAAACAATCCGTCCTGGAGAATTCTTCCACATGCAACTCCTGCATCAGGCCATCAAGTTTTTTAGGTGGCCTCTTTTTAAGTTTCTGAAAAAACTTCTTGTTCTCCTTATGTTTATCTTTGGCCCGTTGGGCTAAGCCTTCCAAATCCTCCATGCTGCAAAAGTACTAAGAAGTGGGTTTGAATACCTTACAGAAAAATAGAAATCGTCAATCCTAACAACCTTCTGCCCATCTTCAAGATCAAAACAAAAAAATCACGACCATGCAAGACACTTCCAAACCCAGTTCTCCTGACATCTTTGGGCAGGCCATGAAGGCTTATTATTATCATCAAGATCCTGAAGAAATTATCGTGCATTCCCCGGACTTTGATGATGACATTATCCCGGTGGCCTATCTTTTCAGAAGTTACGACCAGATGCCTCCTATAGAACAAATTGCGCTTTCGCATTGCTCGGGAAAGGTCCTGGACGTGGGCTGTGGTGCAGGAAGCCATTCCCTGTATCTCCAAGAGGACCGCCAGCTGAAGGTCACGGCCATTGACACCTCTTTAGGAGCTATCGAAGTCAGCCGGCTGCGAGGCGTCAGGCAAACCCAACAGATTGCCTTCCAAGACTTTCAAGGAGACCAATTCGATACCCTTCTTTTCCTTATGAATGGAACCGGAATCATCGGGCGCCTCAAACAGATAGATGAATTTTTTACAAAAATCCGACAGGTGCTTCATCCGGATGGTCAGGTATTGATTGATTCTTCGGACCTGAGTTTTCTATTTGATAAGGACGAGGATGGAGGAATTTGGATGGACCTCTCTAAAGGGTATTACGGGGAAGTCACCTTTGAAATGAGTTATAAAGACTTCAGATCAGCTCCTTTTGTGTGGTTGTATCTTGACTACCGAACCCTGGCCCTGGCCGCTTCTAAAAACGGGTTTAACTGTGAGTTACTACATCAGGGCGCACATTACGATTATCTGGCACGTCTGAGTTTAAAACAGTAAAAACACAGCGGGAGAAAAACTATTGCTCCCGCTGATATTTTATTGTTTTGGATTGCTAACTGGCCCCTAGTACACCCGTTCCCCACCAACATAGGTGGCCTCCACCTTCATGCCTGGAATTTCCTTAGGGTCTACCTTCATAATGTCTTTTTCAAGAATAACGAAGTCCGCAAACTTTCCTGCTTCCAAACTTCCTTTTTCCTCTTCCTCAAAATTGCTATAAGCAGCCCAGGTGGTCATTCCGCGTAGCGTCTCTTCTCTTGTGAGGGCTTCATTCATCCGGTAGCCACCTTCGGGCCAGCCCTCAGTGTCTTGCCGGGTAACGGCTGCATAGAAGGTTAGAAAGGGACTGACTTCCTCCACCGGGAAATCAGTTCCCAGTGCCAGCAAGCCTGCTTCTTCCAATAGCCGTTTAAACGCATACGCTCCTTTTTCCCTTTCCTCCCCAAGTCGGTCCTGTACCCAATACATATCACTGGTAGCGTGAGTAGGTTGTACAGAGGGAATGATATTCGAGCTGAAATAATGAAAATCCTCCGGATCCACAATCTGAGCATGCTCTACCTTCCAACGGCGGTCAGCCTCGCCCTGCAAAAGCGAATCATAGGTTTTTAGAACTACCAGGTTGGCCGAATCCCCGATAGCGTGCGTATTCATTTGATATTCTGAACGAGCAATGCGCGCTGCGGTTTCTTTGAATTCCTCAACCGTCATTAAAAGCGCCCCATATTGTCCTTCCTGATCTGAATAAGGCTCCTTTAAAGCGGCACCCCTTGATCCCAAAGCTCCATCCCCCATAACCTTTACAGAACGCACATTGAGGTAATCGGTCTTGTAGATTCCGCGATCCAGGTAATAATCCAGATTGGAAGCGCTATTTCGGAGCATGGCATATATTCTCACCTTCAAATCCCCCGACTGTTGCAGACTGTCAATAAGTTCCACAGTGGATCGATCAATACCGGCATCATTTACCGTGGTAAGACCGTAGCTGAAGACTACTTCCTGAGCATCCAGCAAACCTTCCACCTTCTGCTGACGGGTTGCAGCCGGGATATGCCGTTGCACCATTCCCATGGGATTATCTACCAGTACCCCGGTGGGCCTGCCGTCTTTCAGGATAATTTCTCCTCCGGATACCGAGGTCTCTGATGTGATTCCCGCCAAATCAAGCGCCGCCTGATTGGCCAGCAGAGCATGTCCATCAATGCGGGTAAGTGAGACCGGAGTATCGGGAAACAGCACATCCAAAGTGTCCTTAGTGGGAAATTCCTTGACCTCCCAGTCGTTCTGATCCCATCCCCGGCCGACAATAAAATCGGCATTTTCCTGCTCCTGAAAGGTCACTACGCGCTCGACCACTTCCTCAAAACTCTTAGTACCTACCAGGTTGACAGTTTGAAGCTGCATGCCAAAGCCATAAAAATGAGCATGCGCATCAATTAGGCCGGGAATAATTGTTTTGCCCTCGGCGTCCAGTATATCCTCAGCCTGATATGCATCCTGAAGATCCTGAGAACTACCTACTGCCACGATTTCGCCATCTCGGACAGCCAGAGCCTGGGCTACCGAAAACTCATCGTCTACAGTGTATACAGTTGCATTGATTACTAATAGATCTACCGGCTTCTGAACATTGCAACCAATTAAAACCAGACCTATTAAAAAACTCGGTAAAATTTTCTTCATCTCGTATCGTTTTCTCAAAAATAGAAAAATTGAGAACACCATCCTCCAGGTGGAAGATTAAAACCAGCTCGTAATCATGTTAAAGAGTTCCTCCCGGATCGAAGGATTGGCTCCCAGGGCCAGTGCAATGGAGACAAAGAGTCCGATCATGGCAGAGGAAAAGTCTCTGAAAATCATCCTGCCTGCTTTTTTTCGGTGCTTTTTTCCTTTCTTGGTCCGGGCCAGGCTAATGGCTATTTCGCGGCCCCCGATGATACCCAGGAAAACCCAAGTGGTACTCATCGGGACGGTACTAATGAATAGCTTATAAATCAGCAAAATTACATAAGTCATATCCACAAGCGTCGCAGCTCTGATATCTGACATACGGACCTTTTCACTCACCACCCCCTGAATCTTATCTCCTCTGAGATAGAAAAGTACCCCCAGGCCTGCAAATATGGTCAACGCAAATATCAGGAACTGAGTGAGATCTAGAGAACGTGGCAAATAAACAGCGATGTTGGCTCCATCCTGCATCACCCACACTGCCCATAGCGAGCCACTAACGGTCCACTGGACTGCGGTCCATGCTACATGCGTTTTCCTGCTTTTAAAGAATTTTTTAATCAGGTTATAGGAAAAATACCAGACCAGAAATGACAAAATAAAGGCCATGATATAGCCTGACCAACTCTTCCAGACTACCGAAGTGATACCGGATGTATCCGCACTGAAAACGCTTAAAATCAAAAAAGTTGTGGAAACCGGCATCCGCATGCGGGTAAGGATCAATAAAACAAGAGGGGCTATGATTTGAAAAAAATCAAAAGTCTCCGGGTGCGGGTAATTGGTTGATCCATCTGAATTCATCAAACGCTGATAGGAAACATCCCCATCAAAATATATCCAGCTAAAGGTCACAACCACCAGAAAAATGGTACCTATAAAAAGCCAGAGGACCCACCATTTCTTTTTCCTGTTACTTTCGATAAAGGTACCCAGGGACTGGATACTGTCATTAGCCACTGTGGCATAGGCGGCAAAGAAAAAGCCTAACCACATTCCTGCTTGCCCCTGCCCTGAAAGAATGCCCGCCAGAACTAAACCTGTCATGATAATGGCAAGGAAGGTTTTCTCCTTTACCATAAAATCCAAAAGGTTCAAGTACGGCCGATCGCGTCTGGTCCGCTTGAATTTTTTCCCGTATTTCATTTCGTATGTTGCTTTGCAAACAAGAAGATAAAAATCGAATTTTACCCTCTTTGTTTTGGGGTGCAATATTACGGATTCTAATGGGTACTAACCCTATCTATATGCAAGGATTATTAAGGAAAAAAGGTATAGAAACCCGCTACACCTACTATAAGTTGAAAAAGGCGGAAAGGCTAAATCCTTTCAAGAACCAGTGAACGCAGATGCCACCTTACTGAAAAAGCGTCCATTCTACCTGATCTGACCTAGCACCTAAAAATCGAATTTATAGGTGATTCCTGCCAGAACCTGCAAACCAAGAACGGGATAATCAACCCAACGTTCGTAATTATCTCCCAACAGATTATAACCACGTACAAATGCGGATAATTGATCATTGAAACGATAAGCTATTTTCGCATTCAGGTCAAAATAGCCGTCCAGATCGACCGTGGAAACTACTGGTACTGGTCCGGGTCCTGGCCCTGGCCCCGGTTCGAGAATAGGACCATATTCAGTGAGTTGATCCTGGCGCTCCCCAATCCAGTACGCATTGGCGCCCAGGCTCCAGCTCTGCCCTATTTGATAATCCAGGAAAAGTCCGGCTTTAAAATCTGGCAGGTTCCAGGCCTCGTCCTGATCTGACGGATCATAGAGAAAGTATTCGCCATTGAGTCGCATGGTAAAATCCCGATTGACATCGAAATTAATTTCCCCAAAGGCGGAAAAGGTATTTACCTGATCATAGACCACCGTGAAGGAATTGTGTTTTTGATATTCTTCTTCAGTAGGCCCAATTCTGGGGTTAGCCCGAAAAAGTGCCTTATTGTCTTCGGAGGCAAATTTGGCTCTGAGATCATATCCGATAGAACTGGAGAGTTTTCCCTTGGCACCTACAAGAGCCTGATACTGCTGATCTGTAGGAAGAATCTGAAGAGTCGGAGAAACGAAAGGATTGTCTTTGGTAAACTGGTAATACGTATTGTTTTTCAAATCTCCTTCGATAGCGGCATAGGCAATGAAATACTCTCCGGCCATTCGGTAACTGGCCGATACCCGGGGATAAACATAGACTCCACTATCGCTATTGGCTCCATCATGATGATAGTAAAGAGCAACTCCCAGATTTAGCGTAAGATCATCCCGCAGCACCACCAGGCCGGAGCTGAGTCCTATCTGCATAGAAGAATAATCAATGGGAGGACCACTACTGAAATCCTGATCAAATTCTCCGGTGACATAATCAAAGATCAGTTGGGTATTGAATAGTTCTTCCCCAATGGGCACTTCAAACCGTGGCCGGAATTCCACATGATGTTCCATTGAACTGAAGCGATCGGTAAAAAACCTGTAGTCCAGATCGATTTCATCAAAAAAGGAATCATTAAACCTTAAATCTGCACCTGCATAGCCACTGTAATAATTCTGCTGGGCCATATAATTAGAGGGTGTAATTGCTTCCATACTCGGACCAAGTCCGTACCAGTTATACAGTCGGTGTTCCAGACCTGCCTGTGCTTTCCACATCATATTGCGCTGACGGGAGGTATAATTCAGGTTGAGTTCGGTATCGTAAAATTTGTCCTCTATCAACACATCCTCAATTCCTCCCTGGGAAGAATTATGGGTGAAGAAAATCCCGAAATTGTCAGTACGACTCACTTCAATATTACTTGAAAGTTCTGCCAAAACACTGGTGAAATTACCCACTCCCAGGGTGGCATAGTTGTCATAGATTTTTATAGGGCGACTGCGCTCGATGTCGGCGGCCCTTCCTTTTGCAGGAGTAAAGGTAGAAGCTACCGGAACAGAGAAAATCGTGTAGTTTACCGGTCGCTTCTGCTGACTGATTGTATCACTAATAGTTGGTATTTCCCGGATTTTGAAAGCATCATTGACACTGGGCGAATACTGTTTGATGACTTCTACCATTTCGCTTCCGAGTTCCTGGGACAGCAAATTGCCAGTTGCAAAAAGCATCACAAGCAACAGGAACTTCCTAATTGATTTTATCTGCATGAGGGACTGTCTTAGATTATTTTTCAACTTGTCGGCTTATTAATTGTTGGTCTCAATAGAAGAATTGGTTCTGGCTTCCTGTGCCCGGATTCGTTGAAGCTCTTGC